>JAIOQF010000070.1 GCA_021413535.1 Verrucomicrobiota bacterium | reverse complement strand
ACGTGTCTGGCTGTCGCCTTTAGCGACGGGTTTCTCATCAAATACCCACCTCCCGGCTATTTTTTTCCCAGAGGCAGGGATCTTTTTGCCCTCGCTTCACTCAGGCCATGCCAGTTTGCTGCCCGCATCCCGAAAATCCCGTCTCTAAAAGCGACGGCTCAATAATCATGAATGTCTTGCGTCTCGTGGAATTTTCAATTTTCATTCATATTGATAGCGTTTTCTCGTTCTGCGATGGACTTCCATTCCTTAATGTATTCATCCCACGCGGCCGTGGGTTTTCCCCGCCACCGCACGGCTGACAACCGCGGCTTCGCGCTGTTGATCACGCTCAGCGTGATCGTCCTGCTGACGGTGATCGTCGTGGGTCTGCTCAGCCTCTCCGCGATCACCCTCCGCAGCAGTTCCAAGTATCAAGCCCAGATGCAGGCGCGCGCCAATGCCCGCCTCGCCCTCCAAATGGCCATCGGCGAATTGCAGCGGAATGCGGGGCCCGACATGCGGGTGACGGCATCGGCCGACATTCTCGATGCCGATGGCAGTCGTCCGTCCAACCTGGCGGTGACCGGAGTCTGGAAAAGCTGGGAGGGCAGCGACCACACCGCAACCGGGGCCGCAGCCGCGAGACCGATCGCGCCGAATTATGACTCCAAGCGGATTTCCGCATCTTCCGCAAATGGCCGGTTCTTGTCCTGGCTGGTTTCCAAGCCTCAAAATGTGAGCGAGGGAAGTCTCATCAGCAATGCCCCGGCTTGGAAGGTGAGCGATGCCCTCCAGCAAATTGTTAGGAACGTCCCGTTTGAGGGTTCCGTGCCGCTGGTCTCCACCGGCAGCCTGGTCAAGGATGACCCACTGACCACGAAAGTTGACGAGAGCGACCCTCGCCAAGTGCATGTGGTGCCGGTAATGATCGATAACACCGAACGCCAACGGGGTTCCTACGCCTGGTGGGTATCGGGCGAGAACCAGAAGGCGCGCTTGCCGGTTCCCTATCAGCCGGCGAACAACAACGATGCGGCCGCCTGGTCGCTGCTGGCGAAGTCTCATGCCACCGCGGATCCGTCGGCCTTGGACTTGGACGCCGTGTTGTTCGGCAAGAATGATAATGACGCCACCAAGGCTGCCAAGACTGCCAAGGCCGCCATGGCATTGACCTTGAGCACGTCCTCGTTGCTCGCGCCGCATGACCCGCTGGACCCGAAGTCCCCGAACCCCGCCAAGCAGTTCCACGACCTGTCCGCCGTGTCCGTCGGCCTGCTCACCAACACCGCCACCGGCGGCTGGCGCAAGGACCTCTCGCTCTTCACCGAGAACTGGGATCTGCTGCCAGACACCGGCGCGGAGGTGTTCCGAATCACTCCCACCATCACGGCGACCATGACGAAACCGAAGCGACTGGTCATTGCCACTTCGGGATCTACAACTGCAGCCGATTACGCGGCGATGACACCGGCCGGATCTGTGTTTTATCCGTGGTCCCGCCATCGCGTGCCGGGTGGAAGCAATGTAATACGAGCCAGGGCATGGACCGCAGCGGTGACTTCATGGCATCATCTCAAAGATTTCGCCACCTTATACAAAAAAATCGAGCTTCAAGGGGGCAAACCCGTCATGCCTTCCAAGTTGACCTACGCCAGATTTACCGGAGGTCCCAAAACCTTAAGTTGGACAGGTCTCACATTTAGTGAAGCTTTTTTCGAGTATCATCACACGGCGCGGGTGATGCCGGTGCTGGGTAGAACTCACATAGTGTATTACCTTCAAGCGGTTCCTGCTCCTGCGCCTGATACGGGTAAATTCAATGTGCAACTCGGTATCGACCCTCTGATTACCCTATGGAATCCCTACAATATCACCCTCAAAACCACACCCCAATGGACCCAGTATCCCAGAAGCCTGCCGCCTGCATTCCGCTTTGAGATCGGAGCCCAGACCACGGATTATCATTATACTGAAAGTGCTGGTCACGACAATAGGACGTTCGCTGGTCGTGCCAACTGGATACGTAATATCGGCAACTTCTCCTTCCGGATGCATCGTGATCCGGTAACGCCATCGAACAAGCTGTATTACCAGCTGATGGCACCGGGAGTGACGAAGGTTTTCTCAAAGAATACGACTAATTATACCACTATTCCTGATGTCGTAGGTTACAGCCCCGTCGGTTCGACCATTCCGACCAACCAGACCAAAACAATCATACAACGTTACTCTCTTCAACGACGGGATCCGGCAACGAATATATATACGACCTTGGTATTCGATCCCGGGGATACAATTAAGATCGATGGCCGCTTTGATGTGGCTATTATTGGAGGTGCTTCTGCTGGTAATGATTTAAATATCGGCGTTTACTCTGACTTCGGAGTTGATGAATCTGATATCAACACTGGGCAATGCATGGCTCTGAAAACCCGTATCGGATACAGCCAGGCAATGGCCAATGCGCTTTGGCCGCCCATACCACAAGGTGATTTTCCATCATACACGGTGGGAGAGTTGTATGATTCTGCGACGAGTCGGCCAAAGCCTAAGCCATTCATGTCCATGATGTTCGGCCCGCGGCTGGCAACGGATACCGACACCCCGGCAAAGGGCTTTTTGCAGTGCGATCCACTGCTGAGCCATACGAATATGGGCCTATACGCGTTGGTTTGGGCAGTAAATGTCGAAGGAGAGAATCTTTATGGATCCACTCGTGGAATCACCAACCCGGTGAATGCCGCGTTTGACTTAAGCTTTGTGCCTCACACCGGCGGTATCGACAGCCGCATGCCCAATGTGTCTCAGGACGGCGAAAACCGCGGATACATCGTCACCGGCGTCCAGTCCGGTGATGGGCTGTCACGGATCGCGACGGTGGAAGTGCCACTGCGTCCGCTCTGCTCCCTCGCCGAACTGCAACATTGGGGGCTGCGTGCCGATAATCTCACGCCGCCCTACCAATCCAACATCATCGCCAACAGCGATGCCCAGCCCTTGTTCGCGCCAGATGCGGTGGCTGGAGCCAATGCGAACACGAATATTTCAACCAATCTCCAGCACGACGACTCCTACTGTGCCAACCACCTGTTGTTCGACGACTGGTTTTTCTCCTCAATCGCCCCGCAACCCACGACCTTCGGGCCGACAGGCAAGACCTTGCAGGAGACCTTCATCGCTCTGGTGCGCGATGGGGCGTCGCTCGACAACCGCGCCTACCGGGCGATTCTTGGGGACCGCGGCATCAGCACCGTGCAGGCCACGACACTTTTCAACACGAAGGTCAATGCTGCCGATTCCTACCGCAGCATCGCCTCGCGCCTGGAGGTGGATGGCATGTTCAATGTGAACTCCACCTCGGTGAAGGCCTGGCGCGCCCTCCTGGGACACGCCCGCAACCAGCGGGTGCCCTACTACGACAATGCCGGCAACATCGTATTGTCGAGTTCGACCGACCACGCGATATCCCGGACCACGGTGGCCAGCGATGTGGCCGCAGGGGCGGATGGCAACTCCGGCACCTTTGCGGGGGCCTCGGAGTATTCCGGCTACCGCGTGTTCACCGATAAGATGCTCGACCAGTTGGCGGTGGAGATGGTGCGCCAGGTCCGCCTGCGCGGGCCATTCCTTTCGCTCTCCGAGTTTGTGAACCGGCAATTGACTGCGGGCAATAAGGAACTGGCCCTCGCCGGCGCGGTGCAGAGCGCCCTCAACGTGCTGGCGAAGAACGCGGTTGCCAGCGCCAACCCCTACTCGGTGTTGCAGGACATCTCCCTGTCCGCCGGACAATCGGTCTTGCAGGCCCAAGGCAAGCAGGCGGGCAGTGATTTCACGTATTTCCCGGAGGCCTCCGAGGGCAAGAGCGCCTATGGCATGCCCGGTTGGCCGCGCCAGGCGGACATCCTGCGTCCGCTGGCTCCCATCCTCACGGCGCGCGACGACACCTTCACGATTCGCACCTACGGAGATGCTCGCGATGCCAGCGGCAAGATCATCGCCCGTGCCTGGTGCGAGGCGGTCGTCCGCCGTGAACGCGATTTTGTCTCCGCCGGGAAAGATGCTCCGGACATCACCGGCCCGCCCACCGCAGCAGCCAACCAGGAATTCGGCCGCCGCTTCCAGCTCGTTTCCTTTCGTTGGCTGAATCCCGATGAAATTTGACGCGTTTCCGTGCCCCATCTTTCCCATGTCCCGCATACTCCGTCTGTTGATCCTCCTGCCCGTATTGGCGCTCATCTTGCCGGCCTCTGCAAAGGAGAAGGAGAAGGAGAAGAAGACCAGGCCAAGCCGGACGGTTCGCATCCTCTTTATCAACGCGCCGCCCGGCGCACCGCACACCGCGCATCTGCATGACGGTAGCACTTCGCAGCAGGTCGAGCTGCCGCGCATGAATCTCTCGGTAATCTACAAAGTCCCGGCCGGCCCCTTGAAGCTGCATTTGCTGGCCGCGCCCGTCAAACCGCCCGGCCAGGTGCCGCCCGAGGCCCCTGCGGCCGTGATTCCGGAAACGATCGGCGATGCCTATCTGATCTGCATTTCCGATCCCGCCAATCCGGTCGTCCCGCTGCGCGTCGAGGTGGTGGATGCCGGCGAGGACAAATTCCTCGACGGCCAGATGCTGTGGTTCAACCTCACGCCGCACACGGTGGTGGGCACGCTCGGGGACGAGAAATTGAGCCTGGAGCCCCTGGGCAGGACGCTCGTTGACGCACCGACCGCCGAGGCGGACAGCTACCCGGCCATCATATCCTACATGATCAAGGGAGACGAGCGGGAACATCCCATTTGTGAGACCCGCTGGCTGCACGACCCGCAGTCCCGGCAGTTGGTCTTTGTCTTCACCGAGGCTGGCCGCCGCCTTCCCCGCATCCTCGGTTTCGCGGATTTCCGCCCGTCCCGCCCCCGTGATAAAAAGGAAAATGGTCAGGATTAACAGAATATTCAGGATTGGGAGAGGGGGAGTTTCAATCAAAATGCCTCAAGGGAGCGCGGGCACTCCTGCCCGCCGTTACAATCAAAAATGCTCTCACCCTGTGGATGAATGGCAGCGCCTTCGTAACCCCTTCCTGTTAATCGTGTTAATCCTGTCTAAAATCCGCTCACCACCCCTCGGCAAAGGCCCGCAGCCCGGAAAAGCCGTCTTATAAAACGGCGGCGTGCTAAGATATAATATTATTGCATCTTTCGCCAATTTTGTTGAAATGGACGGATTATCCTCCCCGTCTTCCGTTAAAAAGCTGAAATCGAAAAGTAGAAAACAAAAATATTTCCGACCTCTGATTTCAACTTTCCGCATTCCGCATTCCGCATGAACCTGTCCTTCCCCGACCTCTGCCGCCGCTTGCTATTTGTTACTGGGATCGTCACCACCTTCCTTCTCGCGGTTTTCGTCGTCATCCAGTTCGTCCTGCCCGACCTCGCTCCTCATTAAGCAGAAGCGAATAGCCGAAAGAAACGAAAGAAGACAAAAAATAGATCCAGCCCCGCATTCCGACCTCCTTCATCCTTCATCCTTCATCCTTCATCCTTCATCCTTCATCCTTCATCCTTCATCCTTCATCCTTCATCCTTCTTTTCCAGTCGCCTTCCGCTCTGCCCTTTTAACTTTTCACTTGTCCCTTTTCACTTCCCCAGCCCCCCCCCTAAACCAGTATAAAAAAGCGACAGCGAGCTAAGATAGAATATAATTGCACCTTTCGCCAACTCCGTTGTAATGGCCGAGTTGCCCCCATATTTCAGTTTTTCCCCGATTTCCCTCCGATAGTCATCCTTCCGCCTTCATCCCTCCTCCTTTCCGATAGTCCGTCTCCCCAACTTCATAAGCAGCCCGCCCTTATCACTGCTCTCTCCCGCTTCCATTCATCATTTATCACTCATCATTCATAATTTAATATGAACCGTCCCCTCCCTCTGCATTTCCGGGTTGTCGCCCTCATCGTCGCCCTCCTCATCCCCCTCGGCACGGCTCCGGTATCCTTGCAGGCCGCCACCCTTATTTGGGACGCCGATCTCGGCACGGGTGGCGCACAAGATCTCACAGGCACATACACCTGGGCGTCGGGGGACGTTAAATTCTGGAACACCAGCTCCAGCACAGACGTGGCCACCACGAATGATACCAGCACCGACATCGCGCAGTTCGGGAATGGCGGCACGCTCGCCAGCAGCCCCACGATCAACGTCAGCACGCAGAGCATTGGCGGTCTCATCTTTGGCGCCACCACCACTAGCGGCTACACCCTCACCGCCAGCAGCAGCGGCCAGGTGCTCACCATCGGCGGCAGCGGCATTACGATGAATTCCGGTGCCCAGGCCACCAGCGTGGGCAGCGCGAACCTCGGCATCACCCTCGGTGCCGCCCAGTCTTGGACGAACAACGACGACAGTCTGCTCACCATCGGCGGAGCCGTAAACAAAGCAGGCTACCTACTCACCATTGCCGGCACGGGCAACACCACTATCAACGGCAAGATTAGCGGCGGAGGCGGCCTCACCAAGGACGGCGGAGGCACCCTCACCCTCGGCGGCTTGAACGACTTCAGCGGCGGCATGATTCTCAATGCTGGCGTCTTGAACGGGACTGCCACCCAGAGCTTCACGGGTGGCCTCACCGTCAACGGCGGCTCGTTGGGTTCCGGAACTTTTCTGCAGAACATCGCGGTTAACTTTATGGCTTCCTCCAGCATAGCCACCGGCACGTCCACCCTAGGTAGTGCCGCGATTGATTCCGCGGCTATTGTAACCTTAAATGGCGCCGCCTCGGGCAACGGCACCGCGTCATATACATTCACGAACGGTCTCTCAGGCAGTGGCCAACTGCGATTTATCGGGGGCACTAGTAACACCCCTCAACCCAAGATTTTGGATATCAAAAACTCATCTGGGTTTACCGGCACTATTTTGATCGACTACGCAGCTGTAACTACTACTGCACAGTTAGCCTTCAGTGACCTGGGGGATGGCGGCAAGATTATATCGGGCGGCCCGTTAGCGGGCGGCAATTACAGACAACCTTTACAGCTCACCTACACGGGCTCTGGTAACACTTTTGACGCCCGCCAGCTTGAGTTCGGAAGTTCAGCAGCTTTCAATACGGGTATCACCATCGAATCCAATGGAGCTGGTGCGCTTGTCTTCAATACTCCATTGTCCGTCACCAGTTCAACAAACGGCAAGACCCTGACCCTAGCCGGCACCAGCACCGGCTTTAATAACGCATTCAACGGCGTGATCGCCAACGGGGGAGGGACGGCTGTCATCAGCGTGGCCAAATCCGGAGCCAGCACCTGGATCCTTTCCAATACCAATACCTACACCGGTGGGACCTCCCTTACAGGCGGCACCTTGCAGTTTACCAAGACCGTTGCCATGCCGGCCACGGGTGCAGTTGCCGTCGCCACGGGAGCGACGCTGGCCGTGAATGCGGGAGCCGCTTCGAATGAATGGACCAACGCCACCTCCGGCAACGGTTCCATCGGCGGCTTGCTCGCCGGCCTCGGCGGCCAAGCGGGCGGAACGGTCACTTACTCGGGCGCGGTCACGCTGGGGATCGATACCACCAACGCCACCGCGGGCACGATGACCTACTCCGGCGTCATCGGCAACGTGACGGGCAGCACATCCACTGCAATCACCAAGCTCGGCACGGGCACTTCTCTCGTGCTCTCCGGTTCCAACACCTTCAGCGGCCTCACCACCGTCACCGCCGGCACTCTCAAGCTGAATAACAATCTGGCGCTGCAGAACAGCGCGCTCGTCACAACCGGCTCACCCTCCCTCACCTTCGAAACCGGCATCACCACCCCGACCATCGGCGGCTTGAGTGGCGCGTCGGGTAATCTCGCCACCATCTTTACCTCCGGTTACGGCAGCGTCGCCGCTCTCACCCTCAATCCGCAGTCGGGAGTTTCCGTCACTTACGGCGGCATCATCGCCGAAGGTGCGGTAGGCATGACTCTCACTAAGAGCGGGGCAGGCGAACAGATTCTCTCCGGCAGCAACACCTTCACCGGGGGCACGTCCGTCTCCGCGGGGACGCTGACTATTGCTACTCATTCCGCTTTGGGCGCCAGCACCGCCACGAGAGATATCACCACCTCCGGCACCGTTACGGTGGGTGGTAATGGTGCCGTCTCTTATGCTCTGGGCGATCTCAACGTCACAAGTGGCACCACTTCGATTCCTGGATCGACCAACCGGAATTACAGCTTCACCTCGGTCTCAGGAGCGGGTGCGCTCGTTTTTGGCAGTGTTGCAGGAACTCCCACTTACACGCTTGCGGATGCCAGCGCATTCACAGGCGGCCTCACACTTGCGAGCACTTCATCAAGCTCCGTTATCGCAGATTTCACAAGCATAGGTAACGGTGGTAGTTTTAGACTATCTCAAGGTATCTTTGGCCAGTCTCAAACTTTCAGATACTCCGGCAGCGCTGCGTCGAACATTACTCGTGACATTGACTTCGACGCGGGTGCTGCTGCGACTATTCTGGCGTTGGATGCCAATGGTGCCAGTAATGCGGCTCCATTTGTGATCAACGGAAACGTGGTGGGCGCCACTGCCTCAGCCAAGACACTCCAACTCCAAGGAGCCGGCAACACCGGTGACAATACATTTAATGGAACGATCCAAAACACAACTGGCGGCGGGGTCATCAGCGTGACCAAATCCGGCAACAGCATCTGGCTGCTCACCAACACCGCCAACTCCTACACTGGCGTCACCACCATCTCCGCTGGCACGTTGCGAGTCAGCACTCTCAAAGACGCCGGCTTGAATAGCAATCTCGGCGCCTTCGCGGCGGCCGGTGCGGCCGGCATTTCCCTCGGCGGCGGCACGCTCCAATACACGGGTGCCAGCGGCGTCTCGGTTAATCGTGGCGTCACCCTGACCGCCACCAGCACGATTGATGTGAATCCCGCCGCTACCACCCTGACCCTTGGCGCGTCCGCCATGGCCGCATCCACGCTCAACGTCACCGGTGGCAGCAACGGCAGCAGCCTCGGCCTCGGCGCACTCTCACTCACCGGCGCGGCAGTCCTGAACCCGACCGGGGCGGATCTGACCGTCGCTTCGATTAGCGCGACGGCGCAAAACCTGACGCTGGGTGGCACCACCACCGGCAACTCGGTCGGTGCGATCTCCACCACCAGCGGCACGCTCACGAAAAACACCGCCAGCACCTGGACTCTCACCGGCACCAACAACTACACTGGCACGACCTCGGTCACCGGCGGTCTCCTGCGCGTGAACGGCTCCCTCAATGCCCTCAGCGCTGTGACTGTCAGCGGCACTGCCGCCAGCAGCGGTTTCATCGGCGGCACCGGCACCATCGGCGGTTCACTGACCCTCTCCACAGCTACCTTTGGTGGCGGCATCAACCTCGCCAACGGCTCAGTGGGTGTCACCCCGTTCACTGTCAGCGGCACGCTGGCCAGCACCAGCGCAGCGGGGCTTAACAACTTCTACTTTGACCTCGGCAGTTCGACGACGGACCAGATCGTCGCGTCCGGTGCCTTCAACATGACGACCGCTGGTGCAGTCGTGATCAGCCCCAACCAGATCGGTGGTTCGGGCAGCCGAATCGCGGCCAACACCTATGACATCATTACCTCTGGATCTGGAACCGCTCTGGCTGTTGCGAATGCAGGCAATTTCAGACTCTCCACCACCAAAGCCTTCGGCCAGACCTTCTCGCTTTCCAGCAGCACCTCCACGATTCTCAAGCTCACTACCACGCAGGTGGCTGGTGTTGTCTTGGCTAATACGACCCTCTCCGGAACGACCCCCTCGTGGCAGGATTCGACCAAGTTCAGCGGTGCTGCAATTCCGGACTACATGTCCAACGTCATCATCAATTCTGCGATCGGCGCTTCTCTGCTCAATGCCAGCACGAACATCAACAGCCTGACTTTTGGAACCAGTGCCACCACTAACGTCTCGATTGGACAGGGCTCGGTCGCGGCGAACACGCCGTTCAGCATGCTGGTCATCGAAGCAGCCACCAACACCGGCAACACCGCACCGAACGGCATCACCCTGAACAACGCCAGCGGCACCCACACCATCAGTGCCAACATCGGCCTCGCGTCCAGTCAGACTTGGACCGTGGCCACCGGCGGCATTCTCCTAGTCTCCGGCACCGTCTCCGACTTCGGTGGTGGTTACGGCCTCACAAAGGCAGGCAGCGGCTTGCTCGATATCAAAGGTGGAGCAACCCCCACCTACACCGGAACGACTACCATCACCGGAGGTGCCATTTTAGGTAACGCCACCCTGCCAAGCGGAAACCTAACCCTCAACGGCGGCGTTTACGAAGGATACAACAACGCCGGCTTCACGCGTCCCCTCGGATCGGGGGTCGGTCAAATTCAGATCACCGGCGGCATCAGCGGCTTCTCTGGCTATGGTTCCTCTTCGTTCGGCATCACCGGCACCGGCAGCAGTCCTCTTGTCTGGAACAGCCCTTATTTCAACCCCAGCGAATTCCTTCTTCAAGACGCGCTCGTCCTCAACAACCCCACTTATAAAGTCACATTTACGAATAATATCGACCTCAATGGTGCCAACCGCACGGTCACTTCCACGATGGTGATCGACAATACTTACACGGGCGGCGGCTTCTTGACCGGCAACCTCACCAATAGCACCGGCACCGCCGGGCTTACTAAAAACGGCGTCGGCCAACTCGTCCTCAGCGGCGTCAACACCTACAACGGCGGCACCACCATCAGCGGAGGCATACTGAACTTCACGACCCTGACCTCCATGCCTGCCACTGGTGCGGTTTCAGTCAGCAACGGTGCTACACTCGGCGTCACGGTCAACACCGGCGTCTGGGTCGGGGGCGCGAGCAATGGCGGCATCGCCGGACTCACCAACGGCCTCGGCGGTCAGGCCGGTTCCACCGTCAGCTTCGCCGGCAATTCCAATCTGCTTCTCAATGTCACAGGCGATACCACGGAAAGCAACGCCGTCGGCAACGGCGGTGCCACCAATCTCTCGCTCATCAAGATCGGTGCCAACGCGCTCACCCTCTCCAATACTAACACCTTCACCGGTTCGGTGACTGTCAGCGCAGGCTCGCTCACCTTGTCGGGCAACAACAGCCTTAGCTCGGCCACCGTCAACGCAGGCACCCTCGTCCTCGGCGGCGACAACGCCATGACCGGCGCGACGACTCTCAATGCGGGCACACTGACGCTGGCCCACGCCAATGCCATCGACACCTCGACGGGCGTGGCCGCCCTCACCGGCACCACGCTGAACCTGCGCAACAACAGTGCCACCATCTTCAACACGCCACTCACGACG
>JAIOQF010000055.1 GCA_021413535.1 Verrucomicrobiota bacterium | reverse complement strand
AGGATTGGATAGCGCACTGGAGTGTCCGCGCTCCCTTATAAAAACAAGCCGTCAAAAAATGGCGCTGAACGCTTCGGCCATTGCAGGTGTAATTCTGTGTCAGAGTTCTCAGGTGGAATGATGGCGAACCAAGCGACGCAGGGACAGACTTGCGTTTGCGATGAATCATTTTTGATGTTCACTGACTCACGAATCTTCCACCCTTTCACCGCCATGAACCATCTTCCAATTCTTGCGCTCGCGTTCACGCTCGCCGCTTCCGCCTCCGCTGCCAACTGGCCGCAGTGGCGCGGTCCAAATCAGGATGGCTCCAGTGATGAAAAAAATCTTCCTGAAAAATTCTCCAAGACCGAGAATGTGAAGTGGGCCGCGTCGCTGCCTGGCCTTTCGGCTTCCGTTCCTGCTGTGTGGGGAGACAGTGTGTTTGTCACGGCACCGGTCGCGAGCGAAGAAAAATATTACGGCATCTGCCTTGATGCCAAGACCGGCCAGGAGCGCTGGCGCAAGGCGCTGGCCAGCGGCACGCGCTGGGATAAGGCGAGCAATCTGGCCTCGCCCTCGCCCGTCACTGACGGCAAACACGTTTGGTTCTTATTCGCCACCGGTGACATGTCGTGCTTCGATTTTACCGGAAAAGAAATCTGGTCGCGCAGCATCACGCAGACGCATGGGAACTTCGGCACGCAATGGACTTACTCCAGTAGTCCTGTTTTAGATGGCGGAAAAATCTATCTTCAGGTGCTTCAGCGAAATGAATATTTTGAGTTCCAAGGCGTGAAGAAAGGGACACCGGACTCGCCGAATGATTCCTACATTCTGGCGCTCGATCCCGCGACTGGAAAGGACTTATGGAAACATGTGCGGCCGAGCGATGCCGAAAGCGAGACGCGCGAGGCGTTCTCGACTCCAGTCTTCACCACCCACAACGGGCAGCGTCAGATGCTCATTACTGGCGGTGATGCCATCTCCGGTCACGATCCTGAGACGGGCCGGGAACTGTGGCGCTGGGGTCATTGGAACGATGATCGGAACAAGGCCCTCCGTCTTGTTCCTTCACCTGTGGCTGGAGATGGAATTGCCTTGGTGTGTGCCCCGAAGAATCGGCCGGTGTTCGGTGTGAAACTCGGCGGCAGCGGCCAGTTGAGTGACGGTGATCTCGCCTGGATATCCGATCCCAAGCTGGTGTCCAGCGACGTCTCGACGCCGCTGTTTTACGGTGGAAAATTTTACATCATCAACAGTAGTCGCAATTCGACGTTGAGTTGCATAGACCCCAAGAGTGGCACCGTTCACTGGACGGGCGAACTCGGCAGCAAGGCCAAGGTGGAAGCCTCGCCCACTGCTGCCGACGGCAAGATTTATCTGACGAATTTTTGGGGCGAAGTGTTTGTTGTGAAAGCAGACCCTGCGAAGTTTGAACTGCTGCACAGCGTGGACATGGGTGACGGCAGCAAAGCCCAGGGCACCGACGGCAGCGTGCGCAACAGCATCGCCATCGCCAACGGCAGTCTCTTCATCCGGGTGCAGGACAAGTTGTATTGTGTGGGGAAGTAAGTATGACGATATCCCGAAAAAAAGCCCGGCATTTCTGCCGGGCTTGATTTTGAAGATATTTTGCAGCGCGATTAAAACGGATGGTAGTCGGTCTCGCGGCAGTAAGTGGTCTGCGAGGAGTTTCCGAATTGCGGCGGAAATTCTCCGTAGCCGAAATGGGGATCAATGGCTTCCTTTTTGTAAAAGGGTGGACGGTAGCCGCCTTTGTAGGTGGGGAAGGGGAAGGTCACAAGTTCGTAAACGCCGTAGCCGAGGCGCACGACGGTGCGTTTGGAGCCATCCACGGCCATCGTGGTCCAAGCGGCGCTGCTGCCGTCCAAGTTGTTGGACTTGCACCAGGTGACGGGAATTTCGGTGACGCCGTAGGCGATGTTGGCCAAGGCGCGTGAGAGCTTGCGGCTCCAGTTCCAGCGAGCTCCAGGTGAGGACTGGATGTCCGCGAGTGCAAGACTTCCAATGGTGAAGGCGGCGGGCTTCGGAGCTGTCTGCCATATTTACTTTGCCACAACGCGCAGCCTCTCTAAGATGAACGTCCCATGATCATCCCGGAGGTTGAAAAACTCGTTAAAGCAGGCAAAATATCACAAGCAGATGGAGAGAAACTATCCCGGCTGACCGTCGGGGCGTTCTGTCAGCACAAGAGCTGGGGGGCGGGTCGCGTGAAAGAATGGGATTTGCTAGCCGACCGGATGGTGATCGATTTCGAGGGCAAGCCTGGACACGCGATGAAACTTGGTTTTGCTGCTGGTTCGCTGGACGTGCTGCCGCCGGAGCATTTTCTTTCACGCCGGGTGGGTGATCTTTCCTCGTTGCAGAAAATGGCCAAGAGTGATCCCGCCGCGCTGGTGAGCTTGGCGCTTGAGAGTCATGGTCGGTCACTTTCGCTCGATCAGCTGGAGCAGCTTCTGACACCGCTGGTGATTCCCGCAGAGTCCTATAAGAGCTGGTGGACAGCGGCCAAGAAGGCGCTGAAGAACACCCGTCACATTGTCGTGCCCGTCAAGCGCACGGAGCCGCTGGTGCTGCGCGCATCGGATCGCAGTCATGCCGACACGATGGTGGGGAATTTTCTCGCGGCACGTGATTTGAAGGCGAAGATGACTGCGCTGGCTTCCATCCGGAAGGATTTGGATTTATTTCAAGCTCCGGCTGCCGAGCTGGCTCCGGTGCTGGAAGATATCAGCAACACGGTGCGCAAGGCGTGGAAGTTGCATCTGAAGGGATCGCTCGCACTTCTGCTGGCGCGGGATGAGCTGCTGGAGTCTGTCAGTGGAGTGGAATTCCCAGCGGGGAACATGCCCCTCGTCGAACTGCTGCGCGAAGCGCGTCCGCTGCTGCCGCCCGCGGTGAACAGCCTTCCTGCGGCGATGTTGACACGGGTTTACCAAGCGTTTCCGGCTGCGTTTCCCGAGCGGGCGTGGGTTCAGGAAGCACTGGCTCATATCACGCAGACAGGCGGACGAGCGGTCGGTGAGCTGGCATCGTTGCTGGATGCCAATGATGAACTCGATGTCCTCGCAGACTTCCTGAAAAAGGCCGTGCGCAATCGCCGGCTTAGCACGGATCTTTTGATCTGGATGTGTCAGGAACGCGCGGGACTGGCGGAGAGTGTATTCGATCTCGATCTGGGAAATTCCATCATCGACGCCCTGGTCGCGGATCATGTAGCCGGCGGACCGAAAAAGACCGGTCGCCTGCACGATGCCATCTCGGATGACGCGGGTCTGGTGGGCGAGATGATCGCGGATGCTGATGAAGATGAATTACGCAGATTTGCCCGCCGGATTCTCAACACGCCGGTGCTGGATGAACTGACGCGCCGTTCGCTGATGGGACGTATCATCAAGGCTCGTCCGGAAATGGAGCAAATCATGGAGGAAGGTGCGGCGACGCAAGATGCCTCGCTCATCGTCTCCTGGGAAAGCCTGGAAAAACGCAAATTGGATCTGGAAGATCTCGTTAAGAATAAAATTCCGCAGAACAAGAAAGACATTCAAATCGCGCGCGAATACGGCGACTTGCGGGAGAACTTCGAATACAAATCAGCTCGCCAGCAGCAGGCGGTGCTTCTGCGCATGCAGTCCAAATACGAACGTGAACTCCGTCATGCCCGCGGCACGGACTTTACCGATGCCAAAACGGACACGGTCGGCATCGGCACCATCGTGGATCTGGAGGATGTGTCATCCGGCGCGCGAGTCACCTATACAATTCTCGGAGCGTGGGATGGCGATCCAACGCAGCACATCTTGTCTTATCTGTCGGGTGTGGCCAAAGCGATCATTGGAAAAGCAGTCGGCAGCGAAGCAGACTTGCCGACGGAAAACTTGAGCATCACGCAGAAGGTGCGCATCACCGGCATCCGGGCTTTCAAGCAGCCCGCGTAGTGCGTTGGTGATGCATTCCGCGTGTCCGCACGCGGCTGTCCAGGGCCCGTTGTTGATGTTGATCACACCCCATGTGATCGAGCTTCTTGCGGGCTAGTGCCACACACTCTACACCAGCTTCATGCGCGCGAGATCCTGGGAATCGATGATGCCTACAGGAACATTTTTTTCACGGTCGATGACGACGAGTTCATCGATGCGATGCTCTTTGAGAACATGAAGCACTTCACCGGAGAGCTGGTCGGCGAACACATGGATCGGGTTCGTGATGATGACTGAATCTACGGGCAGGCCAGTAAGGTTTCCTTCGTGGGTGCGGAAGGCGCGGGCGAAATCACCATGCGTGAAAATGCCTGCGAGGCTGTCTTGCGCATTCAACACGATGGCGGCCCCGGCTTTGCAGCGGATCATGGCGTCGAGCACTTCGCCCACGGTGGTGCCGCAGCGCACGAAAACCGTCTGATGAACGGGCCGCATCATTTCGCGCGCGGTCATCAGTAGATGACGGCCCAGCTCGCCGCCTGGATGGAATCGCGCAAAATCTTCGCGGCTGAATCCGTGCGCCTGCATCAGTGCCAGGGCGAGTGCATCTCCCAGCACCAGCATGGCGGTGCAACTGGAAGTCGGCGCGAGGGAGAGCGGACAGGCTTCACGCTCCACATGGACGTCGAGCACGATGTCGGAATGTTTCGCGAGGGTTGACTGCTTGTTCCCAGTCATGGAGATGAACTTGATCGAGAAACGCCTCAGATGGGCGAGCAGGACGAGCAGTTCCGGCGTTTCGCCGCTGTAGCTGAGGGCGAGCACCACGTCGCCATCCTTGAGAATTCCCAGATCGCCATGCAGGGCGTTCATGGTGTTCAAGCTGATTGCGGGCGTGCCGGTGCTGGTGAGAGTGGCGGTGATCTTGTGACAGATGCTGCCGGATTTTCCAACGCCGAGACCGACGACTTTCCCGCCGGCATCCACTGCCTCTTTGATGACGGCTACCGCGTCTACGAAAGTGGAATCGAGCCGGCGCGCGAGACTTTGCAGCGCGCCCACTTCGATTTCGAAGACGCGCAAAGCCTCGTTGAGATTGGTCTGGGCCTGCGGATTGCCGGTGACGGCGCGGCTTGAATCAGGCGGAGAGGCGGACATGGTGGGAAGAACAGAAAGCGTCAGGCCCGCTGGGCGACGTGCTGGAGGCTGGCAAGCTCTTGGAACCATTCCTTCGAGTAGTCGCAGTCCGCGTATTCATGGAAATACGGTCCGCCGTCGGTGTAGTGGACCATGTGAACGCCGTCCTTCTTCGGAT
>JAIOQF010000069.1 GCA_021413535.1 Verrucomicrobiota bacterium | reverse complement strand
CGCCACAAACTGAAAGGGGTGACGATGAAAACCCCGAATGCGATCCTCGGCCACCGCGAGAATACGGGCGTTCACCGGATCAGTGTGCTCAGTTGGAATGGCGGAAGCGATGTCGGTCATTGGGTATGAATTTGAATAGGTTAACGAAATGGAAAAAATGGTTTTGGCATCGGACTTGCGAAACTTTGATCGGTTCTTGTTCTCGCCGTGTTACAACACGTTGTAGTTCTCAGAATAATTCCGTTTCATTACGTTAATTTCGTCTCAATTATTCAGAGCAACTGATCCAGAAACTCATCAGCGACAAATGGTTTGAAATCATCAATCCCCTCGCCCGTGCCGACATAACGCGTGGGCACGCCGGTCTCCTGCTGGATGGCGACGACGATGCCGCCCTTGCCGCTGCCATCGAGTTTGGTGACAATCAAACCAGTGAGAGGGACAGCCTTGTGAAATTCCCGCGCCTGCTGCAACGCATTGCTGCCAGTGGTGGCGTCAACGACCAGAAAAACCTCATGCGGCGCGGATGGATCAGTCTTGCCAACGACGCGCTGCACCTTGCGCAACTCTTCCATGAGATTGTGCCTTGTGTGAAGCCGTCCGGCGGTGTCGCACAATAAGAAGTCCGTGTTCTTTTTAACTGCACTCTGATAGGCATCAAAGCAAACCGCGCCAGGATCGGCATTGGGTGCACCTTTCACCAGAGGCACATCCACTCGCTTCGACCAGATTTCCAACTGCTCCACAGCAGCTGCCCGAAACGTGTCGGCTGCGGCCAGGACGAGGCTGTGACCCTGTTTTTTGAGCAACCCAGCGAGCTTGGCCGTGCTGGTGGTTTTTCCTGTGCCATTCACTCCAACCACGAGAATTACCTTCGGACGACCAACAAACGGTTCGAGTGGTCCCGAGTCCGCCGGAAGAATTTTTCTGATGTGCTCCTTGGTCGCTTCCACGATGTCCGTGCCGTGCAATGTCTTCTGTTTCGCGCGCAAATCCTCAACGATCTGCATGGCCAACTTAGCGCCCAGATCGCCCGCGATGAGCTGATGCTCCAGATCATCCCAGTCGATGTCGGGATTGGTGAAGCGCTGGATGAGTTTTTTGAAAAAGCCGGCCACGGATTAGGATGTTGGCTGTGAAGTTCCGGCGGCCATCCGCTTACGCACAATCTTGGCAATGCGGTCGAGAACGCCGTTGACGAATCGCGCGGATTCCTCCGTGGCGAATCGGCTGGCGATTTCGATCGCCTCGTTGATTACAACGGCGTGAGGCACCTCGGGTTTGTGCAGCAGTTCAAAAGTGCTCAGCCGAAGAATGTTGCGATCCACACTGTTGAGGCGGTCGAACGAATAGTTCTGCACCGAGGCGGTGATGGTTTCGTCAATCTCGGGAAGGTTGGTCATGATGCCGGCGACCATCGCCTCCGCCTGCACACGCAGCTTTGGCAGGGCGCTGTGAAGCTGCCAGAAAGCCTCGCGATCTTCGTCACGCAGTTCACTGTGAAGATCGTGAGCGAAGAGCAGTTGCATGGCCGCCTCCCGGATTTCGCGTCGCTTGATCATCGTCAGGAAGAGTGAGGGAAGGGAAAAGTTAGCCGGAGTTTATTGAACAACTCGATCATGTTCACCGCCACTTGCGCAGCCTCGCTGCCGCGGTTGATCTGTTCGCCGAGACAGCGCTCCTGAGCCTGTTCCTCGCTGTCGAGCAGCAGGACTTCGTGAACCACCGGCACCACATGGGCCACGGCCATTCTTAGGAGAGCGTCGGTGACTGCGGCACCAACGAGATCTGCGTGTTCCGTCTCGCCGCGGAGAATGACACCGAGCGCGATGAGCGCGTCTGGCTGCGTGCTACGCAGAACAAATTCCGCGCAGACCGGAATTTCGAAAGCGCCCGGCACCCGGTAGATCATGATCTGGGCCTGCGGCATCAGTTCCTTGAGTTCCTCACGAGCAGACTCCAGCAGCGCATTCACATAAGTCTCGTTGTAGAGACTGGCGACGATCGCGATGCTTGCACGCGTGGTGGAAGCACGCGGAGCGTTGGGTGCGGCAGTGGACATGGGGCGGGAGACTTAGCGGTGGTTCCCACTCAAATCAACCCTCATGAGCTTCAAAGCGTGTGCCCCATCTTGGTGCGCTTGGTCTCCAAATACTTGGCATTGTGCTCGTTCGGCGCTGATCTGATGGGCAACTGCTCCACGATATGCAGTTTATGTCCCTCAAGACCGACCACCTTGCGCGGATTATTGGTCATCAGGCGGATCTTTCGCACGCCGAGATCAAAGAGTATTTGCG
>JAIOQF010000098.1 GCA_021413535.1 Verrucomicrobiota bacterium | reverse complement strand
CTGCCGTCGCGCCTCCGAAATGACACACGAAGAGACACATGTGAGGCTCCATTTACTCCACCGGATGTCTATGAAGTCCCGCTTGGATGTCTTGACCCGAATGAGTGGCAACCCGTTGAAGATGATCCAGATAGATACGCGCAAGCGGTGCGGCTGCTTCAAAGCGGAATCATGGGAATGGTGCGCACTGTAGGGTTCGAACCTACGGCCCCTGCCGTGTGAAGGCAATGCTCTACCACTGAGCTAAGCGCGCTTGAATTACCAAGCCGTATAAATAGCGCGTCGAACACGGCTTTACCAGTGCTTTTTTGAAACGACTGCGGACAAAGAAAAAGGCCGGCAACGGGTGATCCCCGCGCCGGCCCTCGTTGCATCCGAAGATGCGTTCAGCTTACTTGTTGCACTTTTCGCAGACCTTGCCGTCTTTGGCGGCCTTCACGCAGCAGGGATGCGCGCATTCTTTACCGGCTTTCTTGGCCTTGTCACAGCAGGAACCTTCTTTGACTTTCGTGTCTTCGCCAAACGCGGAGACCATACTCATGAGTGACAGGACGGCGAATACACTGAGCAGTTTCTTCATAATGTTTATTCTTTCGTTATTAGTTTTGAGTTAACTCCCGCAAACCAAACCCGAGCGGTTCGCTAAAACCACCCGAGCTTCATTGATGCGGAATTGTCTGCATAATAGCAAATATTCGGACACTGTGTCCATCTTTGAATGTCGCAATAAATCATCCGAGTTTGAATCCGTCCGCTCGCGGCAAACGCACCCGCCCAGACACTACTTTGTTTTTTTGCCTTTAACATTGCCAGCACCGGCATCGCCCCGCCTGCCGCCGAAGTGCCAGGGTTCGTCCGCTTCAGGCACCTTTAATTCCTGACGCAGGCGCAACACCTCGGCTTTCAATTCCTCGACAGTTTTGGCATACGCCGGATCGCCTGAGCAGTCCCGCATCTCGTTGGGGTCTTTCTCCCGATCATAGAGTTCCCAATAATCCACGTCGGGCGCATAAAAATGCACCAGCTTGTAACGATCTGTGACCACGCCGTAGTGCGGGCGCACATGATGCGGCTGGGGAAACTCGTAATAGTGATAGTAGAAACTCTTGCGCCAATCGGAGGGCATCTCCCCTTTCAACACCGGCACCAGACTGTGTCCCTGCATGTCTGCAGGGACCGGTAAACCGGCGGCTTCGAGGAATGTTTCCGCGAAATCAATGTTAGAAACGATGCCCTTAAACTCGCTGCCGGGCTTCGTCACACCAGGCCAGCGCACCAGCAATGGAGCACGAAGCGACTCCTCGAATATCCATCGTTTATCAAACCATCCATGCTCGCCAAGGTAAAAGCCCTGATCGGCGGAGTAGACGACAATAGTGTTATCCGACTGTCCTTCGTCATCGAGATACTTCAACACGCGTCCGACATTCTCATCGACGGCCTTCACGCAGCCGAGGTAGTCGTGCATGTAACGCTGATAGCGCCAATGGACGAGATCCTTGCCCTGAAGTTTCAATTTTTCGTATGCTTCGTTGCGCGGGCCATAGTAGGCATCCCATGCCTTGCGCTGTTCCGGATTCAAATCGCCAGGCACGGACAGCTTCACATCGAGACGATTCATGGTCTTTTCCAGGGTCATTTCCTGATCACGCACGGCCAGACCCCGGTTCTCGTAGTTATCAAACAATGACGCGGGCTCATCGTAGACCCGGCCTTGATCATGATTCAGAAAACGGATGGGCGGCTCCCACGGACGATGCGGGGCCTTGTGCTGGCACATGAGCAGAAAGGGCTTCGATTTATCGCGCTGCTGGAGCCACTTCAAGGAATCGTTGCCGATGATGTCGGTGACATAACCCTCGCGCTTCACCTGCTTCCCCATCTCAATCATCGGCGGATTGTTGCCGTCGAACTTGCAGTTGGAGTTGTTGAAGTAGCCGTTGATGTGATTGTATTTTCCCGTGAGCACACAAGCGCGGCTGGGCCCGCAGATGGAGTTCGGCACCACGCAGCGCTGGAACAACATGCCCTCGCGCCCGATGCGGTCGATGTTCGGGGTCTCGACAAGTTTTCGCGGATCCTTGTAGGCGCTGATCGCCTGATAGGCGTGGTCGTCAGAAAAGATAAAGACGATGTTCGGCTGCTTCTTCGCAGCGGCGGCGTGAGTGAATCCCATCGAGCCGGATATCAGGGCAAATGATAAAACAATGACAAGGTGACGTAGCATGATGGAGTGAACGTTGTGGCCGGGCATTCCTTTCGCCATAAGCGAAAAAGCGCCGGCCAGCAAGGTTACGATGGCTGCAAACCAGAAGCCCGGACAAGGGCTATTTTTGTTTCAGCAGATCGCGAATCTCGGTGAGCAATTGCACTTCCGGAGTCGGCGGCGCTGGCGGAGCAGCCGCCTCCTTTTTCTTAGCCTTGGCCAGCAGCAGGGCGACAGGCTTCATGATCAAAAAGAAAATGATGGCCGCCATGATGAGGAAATTCAAAATGGCGTTGATCACCAGTCCGATATCGAAATGCCAGAGATGCAGGCTGACTTCAGGTTTCCCATGAAGGGCTCCAAGCAGCGGAGTGATGATGCCGTCAGTGAAGGCTTTCACGATCCCGCCGAAAGCGGCTCCGATCATCACGCCGACTGCGAGATCGACGACGTTACCCTTGAGAATGAATTTTTTGAATTCTTCGATGAGTGATTTCATAGTATTATGGGTTGTAAGGAGAAGAGAGAATTGCAACACTTTCGACTGGCGTTGTCAATCGAGACGGATTGGTTTCAATTTTGCTCCGGCGCATTTTGAAGAGCAAGTCTTGCGCCAGTTCTGCCCGAAGCCGGTGGAAGCCAGCTTCAACCTGATCACTGCAAGCATCACGGGGACTGTCGCGGAACGCCGATTGCGATGGGACGAACCAAGCCAGGCGGCCCACGTTCTCATCGACCATCGTGGACGGCCCGCGACCAACAATATGGCTCACACCCACATAACAGCCGAGTTCCACGGATCGCGCCGAAGCACAACGACCGACCCGCTCCAGACCAAGCACGGTCTCCGTCGCGCTCGGCACCAAAATGCAGTCCACCCCCCTGCCCCGCAGCGCCACTGCGAGTTCCGGCACCTCGATATCAAAACAAATCAGCACAGCCATGGTCACTCCCCGGAACCGCCAGAGTTGCACAGCCTCGCCAGCCGACAACGCATCTTCCCACGGGGTCAGATAAAGTTTGTCCTGATACAGTTCACGACCTTCACAAATGATCGGCGCACGATTGCGCAGTGTGTGATCACAAGTCGAAACCCATGGCACCGTGCCCAGCACGACGGCCTTGCCGGGTCGAGATAATTTCGCGGAGATCTCCGGCCACAACCGCTTCCAAAATAGCTCCGCCACGCCGCGCAACTCGTCCTTTGCATCCACAAATTTCGCCAGCCCCATCCAGGCATATTCCGGGAAGACCACCACATCAGCGCCCAAATCCCAGCTCTGCACGACGCGTGCAGTCATTTCTTCAGCAAAAGCTTCTGGAGAAGCCGCGACAACTCCGACATCAAAAGTCCAGAGATCAACCTTTAGCGGATCCATGACTTCGTCCAGAAGGTTAGCGATTTTGGCGACTCCGCAGGTTCACCGATTTCCTTCCAGATGAAGGTCGCCTTCAGCTCCGGCCGCTTGGTGTAGGCCTGGGAAATCCAGTATTCATCGAGCGGACGATATCCCGCCGGTCGCATCGGATGATCCGGCACGCGATCCACCGCGCAGAACGCGGTCCATTTGAATCCGAGACGCTGCGCATGCGACTCGCGTTGTTTGAAAAACTCTTTGCCCAAACCCTGACCACGCAACTCTGGCAGCAAGATGGATTCGCCGAAGTAGCATACCTCATTCACATTCCATCCAGCCTTGATAAAAGCCTCCTGAAACTCCGGTCCTTCATCAGCCAGCGGAATACAGGTCGTGGCACCCACCACGTCATTTTGCGAGTTCGTCACCAGCACCACCAGACTGCGTGCTGATTTCACATAGGTCTTCAAATACTCGCGCTCATATTCGAGCGAGCCGTCGTAGAGATAGGGATACTCACGGAACACAGCGATGCGGAGCTTCCCCAATCCGCCGAGCCATGGCTCCAGCGCTGAACCGTTCAGCGCGTGGAATGCAAGGTCTTCACTCATG
>JAIOQF010000097.1 GCA_021413535.1 Verrucomicrobiota bacterium | reverse complement strand
GAGGAAAGGGAATTCATAATCCTTGAATTCCTCTCACAATGGATTCATTTCCTGCCCACTCCCTACAACCATGAGCAACGCACCCTCGAACCCGCCCGGCAAAAAACTCTTTTTCATGATGGTCCTCGAGTTTTTCATCTGGGGGGCTTGGCTGCCTAAAATTTTTGGTTATCTGCCTGCCATCGGCTTCACAGGCAATGAACAGCTGGCGATTTTGCTCGCTTTTCCGGTGGCCGCAATTGTGGGCATGTTCTTCAGCAATCAGTTCGCGGACCGTAACTTTGCAGCGGAAAAGTTCATGGCATTCAGTCATCTGGTTTCAGGCATCGCGATCCTCGCGCTCGGTTTCATTCAACCGGATGCCATCACTCACAAGGCCGCTTTCTGGCCCTTTTTCCTGCTGATGTGCGTCCACTGTTTTTTCTACGTGCCGACCATGTCGATCGCCAACACTCTTGTTTTCGCCAACATCAAGGATGCCGCGAAAGAATTCGGCTTTGTCCGTATGGGGGGAACCGTTGGATGGATCCTCGCGGCCTGGCCGTTTATTTTTCTGCTGGTGGATTGGAGTTCTGTGGCGCAGAAAATGGCGGATGCTAAAACCTCGGGTTTTGTCGCATGGCTGGGCACAGCTTTCGGAAGTCCACTGACAGGAGACAAGCTGATCGCCGGGACGCGATGGACTTATATCGTTGCCGGCATCGCTTCACTCGTGCTGGCCGCATTCAGTCTGACGCTGCCGCACACCCCGCCCAGAAAGGGCGCCAAGGGAGAGTCGCTCGCCTTCGTCAAGGCATTCGGCGTGCTCAGGCATCCGGTGGTGTTCCTGCTTTGGATCGTGACATTCATCGACTCATTCATTCACAACACCTATTTCTTCTTTACCGACAGCTTCTTGAAAAGCGCCTCCGTGGGCATACCGGCCAACTGGACGCAGGCGGTCATGAGCGTGGGCCAGATTGCGGAAATTCTCACGATGTTCATTCTCGGCATCACGCTGAAGAAACTCGGCTGGCGCATCACCATGATCATGGGTATCGCCGGACACACCCTGCGCTTTTTGGTGTATGCCTACCTGCCCGAGCATCAATGGCTCATGGTCACGGTGCAGATGATCCATGGCATTTGCTACGCGTTCTATTTTGCGACCATCTATATTTATGTGGAGAAAAATTGCCCGACCGACATCCGCACCAGCGCCCAGGGTTTGTTCAATCTCATGATATTCGGGCTGGGTGACATCGCGTGCAAAATCTTCTGGATCTATTTTGGCATCGAGAAATTTACACTTGCGGACAAGTCAATGGACTGGACGCACCTTTTCCTGGTGCCCGCAGGCTTGTCCGTGCTCGCCATGGTGCTGCTTGCTTTCTTTTTCCGGCCTTCTTCGTTTGCCCCTGAGGAAGTTCAGCATTGAGTCTCGATGCTATTTCAAAGTGGTGCAGCTCATGCTGTGGTCGCGCACTGACGCACTGGAGCCCGGCGCGCGATTTCTTCCATGACTTCGCTGGCATATTCCTGAAGCAGTCGCTTTTCGCGCTCGGTGACCTGGCGCGGCTTCATGTCCATCAGGCAGAGCGAGCCGATGGGCTGGCCATTGGGTGCAAGAATAGGAACTCCCGCGTAGAATCGTATGCCGTGTTCCTTGAACAAGGGGTTGTTGGCAAAACGGCGATCGCGCGCCAAGTCTTCAATGACCATCACTTGATTTTTCGCAACCACATGTCCACATGCCGAGACGTTGCGCGGCGTCTGACGCGCTTTGGCGAGATCCTCGGAAAGGCCGGTCTGTGATTTGAAAAACTGCCGGTCGCGATCAACGAATGTGATGAGAGCGATAGGCACTTCGAAGACCCGCGCGAGCTTCGCCGTGATGCGGTCGAAGACTGGCTCTGCTTCTGTGTCGAGCAGGTTCAATTCGAAGAGGGCTGCGAGGCGCTCCTCCTCGTCCTCAGGGATCGGCGCAGGCGTCATCTCTTCGGCCAGCAGTGGTGCAAATTTGGCAATTTTTACGAGCGCTTCCGCCAGCGTGGTGACCACTTCATCGGCACCTGAGTCGCGCAAGCGTTTGGTGGCTTCGGTTAGATCTTCGGTTGCGCCCCAGAGGCCGATCACGATCTTTTGTTTCGGCAATAGCGCGCGCAATTTTAGACAAAGATAACGTGCATGGATCACGGTGGACGGAGCCACGACTGAAATGCAGACAACATCCACGTCCGCTTTTTCGGCCAGCCCGAGCAACTCGCCCGCGACGAGTTGGGCCGGGGCATTTTGCGCACCGAAGCCTTGCTGGCGAGCCAGTTGCACGAGCATGGCGCCGGCCAGCTCATCGCGATCCGCGCGGGCGGGCAGGCAGTAGATGCGGCAGTCCGGCGGTAGCGCACAGGGCACATCACCAGCCACTACTTCAGCAGAGTCCTCCGTAATTTTCGCCGGGACTGTGGGGCGCGTGCCAAGGTCTTCGATGATGTCGCGCATGCTTTGCTCCACGTAAATGAGCTGCTCGGGTTCCAGCAGATCCGAGCGAGCATCGGTCTCCGCAGCAGTAAGCACCGGGATGAAAACGGAGTCGTAAAGCGCGGTCAGCGAGTTCACTTTCAAATAACTCTCGACCAGCTCGAGTTCGTCGCGGTCTCCAGGCGTGAGCAGCCGGTGGTAGCAATCTTCAGCGGGAGTAAGCGCTTCTTCATCGCTGAGAATGATGCTGAGGAAACTCAGGCGCGGGACATGCCTCCCCATGACTACGAGGCAGACGGTGAGCGGAGTCGCGAGCACGAGGCCAAGAGGTCCCCACATCCACGTCCAGAACACCGCTCCCATAATCAGTGCGATGGTGGAAACCCCGGTGTGCGCGCCGTAGAGCAGCGGTTCCATCACGTTGTTGAGAAGCAGTTCGAGCACGGCGAAAAGCGCGATCGTGAGCAGGGGCATCGTCCAGTGTGGGGAGACTGCCAGTGCGAGGAGCGTGGGAAAAATCGTCGCGATCCACGGCCCGATGTAAGGAATAAAACGCAGCACCGTTCCGAACGCGCCCCAGAGCATGGCATTGGGCACGCCGATGAAATAAAGGCCAATGGCGATCACCGTGCCGTAGGTCACGTTCACGAGGAGCTGCATGAGCAGGTAACGCGAAACGCGCTGGCCCGCATCGTCCATGGCGCGCGTCGTGGCGCTGATTCGCCCTTGGCCGATGAGCCGGATAAGCCGGCTGCGCAAATCTTCGCGCTGGAAGAGCATGCAAATGACCAGCACCAGAACGAGCGCCGCCACGCCCAACGGCCCGAGGAGCGGTGCGATGATGAGCTGCACCAGCTCGAACGGGTTCGCCTTCGAACTCTCGACCACACGCACGGGCACTGAAGGCGCCGAGGAACCTGCGGGAGTGGCGACAGCGGTGTCAGGTTTGCCAAGCTCCTGCGTAATCGTTGGAGAGATGGGTGCTGATCCCCCGGGCAATTCCTTTTTCAACTCCTCGACGGTCTCCGAGATCTTCGTGAATACGCCGCCCTTGGGAGTGTCGAAGGCGTGTATTTTGGTGACAATGTTGCCCTTATATTCGGGCAATTTCGTCGCAAGATCGACCAGCTGCCGGGTCAGCATCCAGCCAGCCGCACCGAAGCCGGTGAAGATCAACGCCACCATCAACAACACCGCCGCAATGCGGCCGATCCACCGTTCCAGGCGCGTGACCAGCGGCGAAAGGAGAAAGGTGAGCAGAGCCGACAGCGCGAGCGGAATGAGCAGTTCGCGCGCAAAATAGAGCGTCGCGACGACGAACCCTGTCAGCATCAAGGTCCAGATACCGACAAGCGCATCAGCCGCGCTGGTTTTGATTTTGGGAGTGGGCATGGGGCGAAATCAAGCGGGCTTCGACGCGCACTGCTGTTGTATGGTAAAACTTTTATGCGACAGACTATTTTTGCCAGAACCACTTAAATCTGCGCTTTGGCTCGGGGCTCACAACGGGAGGAGCCTGCGATTCGGTTTTGCTATTCGCATAGACAGGCCGCGGCGCTGCAGCAGGTCCTACAATGATCACGACCATGCCTCTGGTGATCATCTTCGACAGGCGAACGATGTCCCAGTTCGCGGTCCTCATGCAGCCGTGGCTGGCGCTGCGACCGATCGTCTGCGGCTGATTCGTCCCGTGAATGCCGATGCCGGGCCGGTTAAGGCCGATCCACATGATGCCGACGGGATTGTTCGGGCCAACAGGCAACTCGTAGTAATCATTACTGCGCACGCCATACTCCAGCACGCTCTTGTCCCACCGGAAGGTCGGCATTTGTGCGATGTCAACAATACGCCAGGTGCCGGGCGGTGTTCCAAGGTGACCGCTGCCGGGCGTGATGGGGACGCTGGCGAGCAGCTTCTCGCCTTCATAAAGATCGAGCATCTTCTCTCGCGTATCGATTTTGATGACGCGGCTTTGGTATGCAGGGATCTCAGGAAGTTTCGCAATCTGGGTAAGATCTTCGATCATGAAAGGCTGCACGTTCGGCACTTTCACCACATCACCCGGCTTCAAGGCGCTCATCTTGATCGGCCGGTTGATGAACTCGATCAGTTGAGGTGAGCTGTGAAAGCGCTCGGTTAAGAATTCAAGGGGCGAGTCATACGGCAAGTATTTCTTCTTGCTCTGGGCAGAGGGCCTGCTGGGCAAATCGCCTACGAACTTCAGGTCTTCGTCTCTGATCGTGTAGGTCGTATAGTTCTGCGACACGCTCGCAAGGTCCAAGGTATGCGACTCCAACTCCGTCTCGGGGAGGCCTCGTGACCGTTGATAACGTTTCAGGGCCTTGATCGTGAACTCTCCTGGACGACCATCCAGCTGCCCCGGTCCAAAAAGCTGACCATCCAAAAAAATTTGAAGCCGCAGAATACCATCGACTGGCTCGGGTGCTTTGGGCAGCGGGTCTGGGATCACTGCGGACGCTGGAAAAGACGCAAGAGCAAATAAGGCAATAAAAGTCGGGAGCCGTTTATTCATGGAAGGCTTGTAGAAGGGATGAGGTCGCACAACACGAAGTCCAGACCTCAAGCCATGCAATCTCTTCCGTCCCGTCGGGAAACGCGGGGAAGTTTTCGCCGTAACCATGAGCGCTTAGTGCGTTGGCCGGCACATGATATCGCTGGGTAAGTTCGTCATACACGCGCTGAGCGCGTGCGGCTGAGAGCGACATATTGAACTCGTCAGTGCCCTCGGTGCTGGTGTGGCCTTCGATGTCAAACTGCGCGCCCGGGTCCGTTTTGCTCACTTCCAAGATCACGCCTGCTACTTGATCAAGAGCAGCGCGTGATTCGGTGTCGAGCAGTTCAGCAGTGGACTTCACAAACAAAACCGGCAGCGTCACATATTGCAATTCACGGGTTTGGCCCTGATCTTCCACCACGACCACACTGCGCTCCGAGTTGTAAACCCGAAGCGGCCTGCCCGGAGTATCTACCACGGTGGTTGTTTTTGTGGTCTTCACAATCTCCTGCGGAGCGGGTGCAGGCGTCGGAGCCGGAGTTACGATCACCACCTTGGGGGCGACAGACAAGCGACCGCGCAATACAACTGTATCTACTGGGCGCGCGGCAGGTCGCGCTCCTTGAATGACGACACGAGTTGGTGCCGGAGCAGGCTCAACGACGATGACTTGGGCAAACAAGGGAATTTGAACCGTAGAAAGGAGGATAAGCAGAAGCAGAGGGGATTTCATTTTGATATGGAGTTGGCTAAGTTTGGTTGATCTCAGTGTGGCGTTTTTGTTTTGCTTCTCCATGGGGCATAACCCTACCCAGAAAGCCGATTCACGTCCGTATCGCACAATGTTTTGCCCTTTTGTAACGCAGCAACGTCGTGCTGGAAACGTAGGGTTAGACCCCATCGCAGATGACGACCCCATTGTGTAGCATGTTCATCTCAACTGAAAAGCGCACCGACATCGTGACATCAAAATCCACCATTTAATTAAA
>JAIOQF010000068.1 GCA_021413535.1 Verrucomicrobiota bacterium | reverse complement strand
ACCGCGGCCTTCGGCTGCGCAGGCGAGCGTTGCATGGCTGGATCTACTGCGCTCGCCGTCGGTGCCGCTGCCGGGCGATTGCTTCCCAGTTTGGTGGAAGCCGCCCGTGCCATCAAAGTGGGTCCGACTGATCGCGCCACACAGCCTGACATGGGCCCGGTCATCACCGCTGCGCATCGCGACCGCGTCTTAAGTCTTGTCGCCAGCGGTGAATCAGAGGGAGCAAAAATTATTTGTGATGGTCGCGGCATCAAGGTTCCCGAAGCACCACGCGGTTTCTATCTCGGTGCGACCATCATTGACGGCATCGAGGCCAACATGACACTGGCCCGCGAGGAAGTTTTCGGCCCCGTGCTCAATGTCATGCGCATGGACGACCTGGACAGTGCGATCGCGACGGCCAACAAGTCCGCGTTTGGCAATGGGGCCGCGATTTTCACGAACAGCGGGAAGGCTGCACGTGAGTTCAAGAATCGCGTCAAGGCCGGCATGGTCGGCATTAATGTCGGTGTGCCCGCCACCATGGCCATGTTTCCCTTTACCGGCTGGGACGACTCTTTTTATGGCGACCTCCACATTCAAGGCCGGGAAGCCGTTCAGTTTTACACACAGCAAAAAGTCGTCAGCACACGCTGGTTCGGTGAGGGGGTAGGCGATGTCTGGAAGAAGTAGCGCGAAAGATTTTTTGACGAAATTCACAAAATTAAACTTAATTATGAACAAGATTAATTTTGTTTAATTCAGTCAATTCTGTCCAAGATCATGTCACTTCTCATTAAAAACGGCGAAATCATCACGGCGAGCGAACGCTATGTTGCCGACATCTGGTGCGAGGATGAAACCATCACGCGCATCGACAGGAATATCGCGCCGCCAAAGGGCGCGATGGTGATTGATGCGAAAGGAAAATATGTCTTCCCCGGATTCATTGATCCACATGTCCATATCTACCTGCCGTTCATGGGCACGTTTTCCAAGGACACTTACGTGACCGGCAGTCAGGCTGCGCTCGTGGGCGGCACGACCACCCTCATCGAAATGTGCTGCCCCTCGCGCAAGGACGACGCGCTGCAGAGCTTTGAACTCTGGATGTCACAGGCTGTGGGGAAATCCGCCTGCGATTTCAGCTTCCACATGGGCGTGACGAAGTTCGATGACAAATCGGAGAAACAACTCCGTGAAATAGTGAAGCACGGCATCAGTTCATTCAAGATCTTCCTAGCTTACAAGGGCGCGTTCGGCGTGGACGACACGGAACTCTATCGCACGCTCAAGCTGGCAAAGGAGCTCGGCGTCATCGTCACCGCGCATTGCGAGAACGAATCGCTCGTCAGCGAGCGCTGCAAGGAATTGATTGCCGCGGGCAGGACTGGCCCGGAATTTCACGAACCCAGTCGCCCGCCGCGCGTCGAAGCTGAGGGCGTTCATCACCTCATGACTTTTGCGGAGCAGACCGGGGCGGCGACTTACATCGTCCACTTGAGTTGCAAGGATGCGCTCGATGAAGCCGTCGCCGCCCGCCAACGCGGTGTGCGCGTCAGCGTTGAGACGCTCATCCAGTATCTCACGCTCGACAATACCTACGCTGAGAAGCCGAAGTTCGAGGGCGCGAAATATGTCATGTCTCCGCCGCTGCGCGATAAACGGAATCAGGAGTTTCTGTGGAATGGTCTGCGCAATGGTCTCGTGCAAACTGTCGCCACCGACCATGCGCCCTTCGATTTCCGCAAGCAAAAGGAAATGGGCAAAAACGATTTCACCAAGATTCCCAATGGCATCCCGTCGCTCGAAGAACGAATCAAGCTGCTCTACACCTACGGAGTGAAGGCGGGCAAGATCGACCTGCACACGTTTGTGAATGTCGCCAGCACGCAGGTCGCCAAGACGTTCGACATCTTCCCGCGCAAAGGCACGATCCAACCCGGTGCCGATGCGGACTTGGTGGTGTTCGATCCGGAATATCGCGGGAAGATTTCCGTGAAGACGCAGCATATGAACGTTGACTACAGCGCGTTCGAAGGCTGGAACATCGAAGGTCGACCCAGTGTGGTCACCGTGCGCGGCGAGGTGGCGGCGCGCGATGGCAAGTTTGTTGGCAAGGTCGGACGTGGGGAGTTCCTTCAGCGCAAGCCAAGTCATTTCTAAAAAGAGATGATTGCACACAGGGTCAAAGTCTATCCGTCAAAAGTTCCGCTGCCCAAGACTGAGCAGCTGGCATGGAAGCTCGCCTCCGTGGTGACGGATACCGCGCCCGTTCTGCCCGAAGCCGCGGAGATGGTGGTGAATCGCATCATCGACAATGCCGCGGTAGCCATCGCCGCCATCAATCGGGAACCGGTTGCGAACGCACGCACGCAAGCGCTGGCCCATCCGCGTGAGGGTGGAGCGACCCTTTTCGGTGTCCCTTCTGACCAGCGTTTCGAATGCGAGTGGGCCGCGTGGGGCAATGGCGTCGCCGTGCGCGAACTGGACATGCATGACACATTCCTGGCCGCGGATTATTCGCATCCTGGCGACAACATCCCTCCGCTGCTCGCCGTGGCCCAACAATGCGGTTGCAGTGGCACCCAGTTGTTGCGCGGCATTGTAGTTGCCTACGAAATTCAAATGGATCTGGTGCGCGCGATCTGTCTGCACGAGCACAAGAAGGATCATATCGCTCATCTCTGCCCATCTGCCGCCGCCGGTATCTGTGCGATGCTGGGGCTCGACATCGACACCATTTATCAGGCTATCCAACAGGCGGTTCATGTTGGCTTTTCGACCCGGCAATCACGCAAGGGAGAGATTTCCAGTTGGAAAGCCTACGCGCCAGCGCACGCAGGCAAACTTGCGATTGAAGCCGTGGATCGCGCGATGCGCGGCGAGAAAAGTCCATCCCCAATTTATGAGGGCGAGGACAGTGTGATTGCCTGGATGCTGGGTGGCAAGGATGCAAGTTATGACGTGCCGCTACCCGCGCCTGGCGAACCATGTCGTTCAATTCTCGATTCCTACACGAAGGAACATTCGGCCGAGTATCAGGCACAAGCTTGGATTGATCTGGCCTTCCGTCTGCGTGGCAAAATTGCTGATTTCCATTCAATCAGCGAGGTGATGATCCACACCAGCCATCACACCCACGCGGTCATCGGCAGTGGGGCGAAAGATCCTCAAAAATACGACCCGCACGCCAGTCGCGAAACGCTCGATCACAGTCTAATGTTCATTTTTGCCGCCGCACTGCACTCGGGTTTCTGGCATCACGTGAAAAGTTACTCGCAGGAAGTCACGCAGCACCCTGAGGTTATCGCGCTCTGGCGCAAAATTAAGACGGTTGAGGATTCGGAATGGACCCGTCGTTATCATTCAGCCAATCCGATTGAAAAAGCTTTCGGTGGTCGCGTGGAGATCACTTTTGACGATGGACGAAAACTCGTTGATGAAATCGCCCTGGCCGATGCGCATCCGTTGGGTGCTCGCCCATTTGATCGGGCCGGCTATGTCCGCAAGTTCGAAACGATCGCGGGGGATTTGACTGGGCCGGATGAGAGGACGCGTTTTCTTGCGGCGGCTGAGCGTCTGGCGGAGTTGCGGGCTGGTGAACTTGGAGTGTTAAACGTTGTGCTGCCTGCCGGACATCTGTCTTGCGCCGCACGCGATAACCGTGGCATATTCTGATTATGCTCTTTGCCCAAAAGACACCCGCTTTGAAAAGAGCCGAATTCAGGGCCGCGTTACGATCGGGCAAACTCTTGCGGCTTCCGGGCGCTTTTTCCCCGTTGGTTGCGATGCTCATCCAGCGGCAGAAATTTGAGGGCGTTTATATTTCAGGTGCAGTGCTGGCCAACGATCTTGGTCTGCCTGACGTGGGGTTAACCACACTCACTGAGGTCGCGCAACGCGGCCGAGCCATTGCCCGGGCCACGGAACTTCCTGCGATCATCGATGCTGACACGGGTTTTGGCGAACCGATGAACGCCGCCCGCACCGTTCAGGAACTTGAGGAATTCGGCCTGTGCGGCTGTCATTTTGAGGATCAGCAGAATCCAAAGCGATGCGGCCATCTCGATGGAAAGATTCTCGTGCCTGCTGCCGACATGGTAAAAAAAATACGCGCTGCCGTGTCGGCGAGGCGCGATCCGGACTTTGTCGTGATTGCCCGCACCGATGCCCGCGCTTCCGAGGGTGTGGACGGTGCCATCGCCCGCGCTAAGGCCTATGTGGAGGCGGGCGCGGACATGATCTTTCCCGAGGCGCTGGCTGATGAAAGTGAGTTTGAAAAATTTCGCAAGGCCATAAGTGTGCCGCTGCTAGCGAACATGACGGAGTTCGGCAAGCGTCTGGCGATGAGGGCGGTGGAGGACGGCCTTGCGGTTTTAAAGCAGGAAGGCAGCCAGGAACAGCTGCTCGACCAGATGCAGACGCGCGCGGCGCTGTATGAGCTGCTGCGCTACGATGATTATCAGCAGTTCGACAGGGACGTTTTTGATTTCTAATTATGAGTGCGGAAGAAGCAGTCATTCATCGCGGCCTGGACGGCGTCGTTGTGGACACGACCCGGATTTCCAAGGTCATGCCGGAAATCAACTCGCTGGTGTATCACGGCTACCCGGTGCAGGAGTTGGTGGAACTTTGTAGCTTTGAGGAGGTGGCCTGGCTCATTTGGCACGGCGAACTGCCGGATGCGAGGCAGCACGCCGAGTTTCAGGCTGTTGAGCGCAGCCAGCGCGGCATTAGCGATGACCTGCTTGCGGTCATCCGGAAAATTCCGCGCACCGCTCATCCGATGGACGCTTTGCGCACGGGGGTGAGTTTTCTTGGCACGGAAGATCTCGAAATGGACAAAATAGATGCGGAGGCGAATTTGAAGCGCTCCGTCGCCATGCTTGCTAAAATTCCAGCGATGGTCGCGGCCTTTTATCGACTGCGCAAAGGGCAGGAGTTTATCCCCCCGCGCCAGGATATCGGCTTTTCGGAAAACTTCTTTCACATGATTTTCGGCAAGGTGCCCGCGCCGGAGGTCATCAAGGCCTTTGATGTGTCGATGGTGCTTTACGCGGAGCACGGATTCAATGCGTCCACGTTCACCACACGCGTGATCGTATCGAGTTTGTCGGATATCTACAGTGGTGTGGTCGGCGGCATCGGGTCACTCAAAGGGCCGTTACATGGCGGCGCCAACGAGGCGGTGATGCACCTGCTGCTGGAAGTTGGCGACCCGACGCACGCGAAGGAATGGATGCTGACGACGCTGCGTGAAAAGCGGGTCGTTATGGGCTTCGGTCATCGGGTTTACAAGAACGGTGATTCGCGCGTGCCGACCATGACCAAATACATGCACCAGATGGCCGACTTCACTGGCAACAAGAAATGGCTGGAGATATCGGATATTCTGGCTGCGACCATGATCGAGCAGAAGAACATCCATCCGAACCTCGATTTTCCTTCCGGTCCCGCCTATTACATGATGGGTTTCGACATCGACATGTTTACTCCGTTCTTCGTGATGTCGCGTATCACCGGATGGACGGCGCACATCATGGAACAGCAGGCGAACAACAGGCTCATCCGTCCGCTCTCGCAATATAATGGCATAGGTGAGCGGCGGGTGGTGCCGCTTAAACAACGCGGATAACCGCAATCCAAATCATGACCACTGATTCCGGTCTCGCTCATAATGCTCCCGATGTTGAAGCCGACATAGCGCAGAGCAGTCTCTATAATGATGACCTTGCGCCAGTGTCGCCATCGAAGCGCAAGTGGGGCATGTTGAGTTTCGCGGCGCTCTGGATTTCCATGTCCGCGTGCATCCCTACTTATATGCTCGCGTCGGGATTGATTGATCCCAAGATCGGGATGAATTGGTCGCAAGCTATTGGCACGATCTTTTTGGCAAACGTAATCGTGCTCATTCCAATGATTCTGAATGCGCACGCCGGGACGCGCTATGGAATCCCGTTTCCAGTTTATTGCCGCGCGTCATTCGGCACGGTCGGCGCTAATGTTCCGGCAATTCTCCGCGCGCTGGTGGCATGCGGTTGGTTCGGCATTCAGACGTGGATCGGAGGCGATGCCATCTACAAAATCCTCTCGGTGTTTATCCCTTCGCTCGCGGGAGGCAATCTGCTGCCAGTGCTGGACATCTCCGCAGCGCAACTACTCTGCTTTCTGTTTTTCTGGGGCATTAACATGTTTGTCATTTATCGCGGGATTGATACCATCCGCTTCCTGCTGAATATCAAAGCGCCATTACTCATCGTGCTCGGTTTGTCGCTACTCTACTGGGCGTGGAGCAAGGCAGGCGGCTTCGGGCCAATCCTTTCGCAGCCATCGGCATTCGATGCAGGTCAGCCAAAGGCAGGGCAATTTTGGGTCTATTTCTTCCCATCACTCACCGGCATGGTCGGCTTTTGGGCAACGCTGTCCTTGAATATTCCGGATTTTTCCCGTTATGCCAAAACACAGCGCGATCAGATTGTTGGCCAGGCGCTCGGCTTGCCGCTCACGATGGCGCTTTATGCGTTTATCGGCGTTGCGGTCACGTCAGCCACAAGCATCATCTATGGCGAGACCATCTGGAATCCGGTGGACGTCCTGACACGTTTCAAGAATCCCGTCGTGTTGGTTGTTGCCATGATTTCGCTCTGCATAGCGACTCTGGCGACAAACATCGCGGCGAATGTCGTCAGTCCCGCGAATGATTTCGCACACCTCGCGCCCAGAAAGATTTCCTTCCGCATGGGCGGCTATCTTACCGGTGTGATCGGCGTGTTGATGATGCCCTGGAAATTGCTGGCAAATCCCAAGAGTTACATTTTCGACTGGCTTGGTGGTTACAGTGCGCTACTCGGTCCGATCGCCGGCATTTTGATCGCCGACTACTTCGTCATCCGCCGGCGGAAACTGAACTTGTCCGCGCTTTACGATCCCAATGGTGAATACCGTTACTCGGGCGGCATCAGCATGCTTGCGATTGTGGCGTTGCTGCTGGGAGCGCTGCCAAGTCTGCCGGGATTTCTTGTCCATGTTAAGCAACTTGACGTGAACCAAGTTTCGCCAGCGCTCGTGAGCCTGTTCGATTACTCATGGTTTATCGGCTTCGGTCTAGCGTTCGTGGTTTATCTGGCCGGACGAAAGTTGTTTTTACCTGCTAAGAATAGTCATTGAATATGACCCGCATTCATAATTTATGAACACTCCAACTCTGCCGCCAACAACTCATACTCCAGCAGCTTACACTGGCCCTTCTGCTGAAGAGGTGCTCGCCCTGCGCAAACAGTTTCTCAATCCCGCGCTATTTCATTACTACAAGAAGCCGGTTATGATCGTGGAGGGCAGGGGACAATATTTGTATGATGAAAAGGGACGGCGCTATCTGGACGGCATCGGCGGCATCGTGACGGTGAGCGTGGGGCATTGTCATCCGCACGTCGTGGCTGCGGCGCACGCGCAAAACGAGCTGATCCAGCATACCACCACGATTTATTTGAACCCGAACATTGCGCTCTACGCTCGAGACCTGGCGGCGAAGATGCCTGGTGAACTCAAGGTGGTCTATTTTGTTAATTCAGGATCGGAAGCCAATGATCTCGCGCTCTTGATGGCCCGGGCTTACACCGGCAATTATGATGTCATTGCTCTGCGCAATTCTTACCACGGCGGAAGCCAGTCCACGATGGGGCTCACTTCGCACCACACGTGGAAGTTTAATGTGCCGGGCGGGTTCGGCGTGCAGCATGCGCTGATGCCCGACACCTACCGCGGGCCTTACGGTGCGGATGATCCCGATGCAGGTCGCAAGTATGCTGACGACGTGAAGAACCTCATTCAGTTCGGCACTCCCGGACAAATTGCTGGTTTCTTTGCCGAGTCCATCCAAGGAGTGGGCGGTTCGGTGGTTTTTCCCGATGGCTATTTACAACGTGCCTACGAGCATGTGCGCGCTGCTGGAGGGTTGTGCATCGCGGATGAAGTGCAGGCCGGTTTTGGTCGCACTGGCACGCATTTCTGGGGATTTGAAACGCAGGGTGTCATTCCTGACATCGTCACTATGGCCAAAGGTATTGGCAATGGCTGCCCGCTCGCTGCTGTTGTCACCACACCGGAGATTGCGAAAGTGCTGGCCGCGCGTATTCACTTCAATACGTTTGGAGGCAATCCGGTGGTGTCGGCGCAAGGACGCGCTGTCCTTGAAGTCATCGAACGCGAGAAGTTGCAGGCTAACTCTCTTAAGGTCGGGAATTATCTGAAAACTGGCTTCA
>JAIOQF010000067.1 GCA_021413535.1 Verrucomicrobiota bacterium | reverse complement strand
GCCGGGAAGATCACGGCGCAGGGGTTTGATGACGCGTCCCTCTGCAGTGACATCCAATGGAATGTCACGCTTCTCCAATAGCAGCCGCAGTTCGCTGCTCTCCATGACGTCACAGACGACCGCATGCCGAAATGCAAAAACACAAAACGTGAGCAGAAATATTTTTCTCAGATGTTGTCCTCGGAACATCCACGCTCCCATGATGATGGCCGCGACCGCCCAGGACCAAAAAGGAATCAGTGCCGTCGTGGCATCGGCCGTGGCGATCCCGCAGATGGCGGCGACTGCCAGCCAGGCCAGGGGTTTGGCGAGAATGATGTCGGCTCGTCCCATGATTCGAGCCGGTGGGCGGTTAGGCGAGGTCGTCGCTCTGTGCACGCGAAGCCTGGGCTTCCTTAAACTGCGCGACCTCGACCTCGTTGATCCTATGCTTCGCGTTGGCGCTGTGACGGGTGCCGGGGAAATTGCTCGCCACCTGCTGCAAGATGTCTTTAGCGGCATCGAACTGGTGATCGTTTAAAAGCAAATCCACCATGCGAAACATGAGAAAAGAGGCATTCTCCTCGCTCCACTCCTTGGACTCCAAATGCTCATGAAGAAGAGCGAGCGCCGTGGTGGGATCTTCCAGCTTCTCGTCATGTATCTTGGCAATCTCGGAAATTGGGAAGGGATCGTCGGGATTGTCCTTCATCATGACCTCATATTCTTCGATCGCGCCCAGGTAGTCGCCACTGGCCATTTTGGCGGCAGCCTTCATTCCTTTGGGGGAAGCGAGTTCCTCTCCCGAGGAAAACATCACAGTGCCAACGGCATCACCGAACTTGGGCAGAATCACCGTGACGAAAAGTATGCCGCCGCCTACGGCCAGAAAGAGGATCGAAAGCAGCTTGTAAACTTCCTTCTCGTTGTTCCAATCCTGCCAACGGTGCCAGACCCAGAACAAAGTAATTACGACGAGTGCCATGAGGCAGAGTCGAATAATGGTTCGGGTGTTCATGGTGGCTGGGAAACTTTCGCGGAAGATCGTAACAAATTCAGCCGAGATCTAAAAGTGAAAGTGTAATACGATCTGAAAACGGAAGATTCATCTTAAAATTGATCTTAAAATTAGCACCAGAGATCTCTCACAAAGTCACGAAGTCATCAAGAAACACTCAGTTGGAGCCCTTTTTATGAAGAAAGTCATACCCGCTGGGTCAAGGCAGAGCTTTTTTCATATGAATTCATCCGCCGCGTCTTCATCTCTTTGCGCCATCGTTTGAGCCAAGCCCTCTATATATAGGCTGATGGCTGCATCTGGAACACTCCACCGGGTTCTGGTTGAGGTCGCGAGGAAACTGCGAGACGTGATTCCCCGCTTGCGGACATGGAAAACCAGTGTAAGAAATCGCGTCTCTCTTAGGATCCAAATCTGGGAATAGCTTGCTGGGCTGAGATTCTAAGAAGGCCGCTCTTTTAATGATTTTTAGATAATTATAATAATTATCTTGAAATTATTACTTTTAGGGTGTTAAATACTAAATACTATGCGGGCTTAGCATAGTGGTAATGCTCCAGCCTTCCAAGCTGGACAGACGGGTTCGATTCCCGTAGCCCGCTCCAGGGCTCTGCTTCGGCAGGGCGAAAATGGAACCCAGCAAGCTATGAAAACCACAACCACTCTTAAAATCGCCACTCTCACAGTTGCGACGTTCGCACTGTCATTGTCTTCGCCCGCAGGCGACGTGACGCATTGCGACAAGGTCTTCCAGGAAGTCCGCGCTGCGGTCGAAATGGAGCCGCAGAAGATTCTAGTGATCGTCGAAGATGCGATGGTCGCGAATGAAAGCTGCGCCTGTGAGATCGTCAAAGCCGCGATCATGGCATCCAAAGCAGACTCTGATCTGACCAAGCAGATCGTGCTGACCGCGACGCATGTGGCACCCAAGATGGCGCCACTGATTGCGGAATGCGCGGGCGCGATCACCGTCGGTGGCGGCAAGGGCGTGGTCGAATCAGTAAAACAGGTGATCGGCGTCCAGCCAGTAGAAGAAGTTGATGGCGGCTCGGATTATTCGCTGACGCCTGGTGACATTCGCGGCGTGTATTTGATCCAGCCCTCGACGGGCGGCTTCTCCAGCAAACCGCCAACTGAAGATCCACCCGGCGGCAAGAAAAAAGTAGTTACCAAGCGTCGCCCGCCCAAGCACTCGATTCCGCAGTCGCCGTCCATCGCACAAGGGCCGTAGTCCACCTGCGCACCGGCACTTCTCCCACTCCCGCAACCAACACCTGCCCAAAACCACTCGCATGAAAGCAGTTGTCGCTCTTCTCGGAGTTTTCCTTTTGACCGCACTTCCGTTGCGCGGCCAGGGCCTGCTCGGGATCGGGCAGAAATCGGACTATAAAGAGAACGTCCCGTTTAAGATCAATGCCACCGCGATTTCCGGCTACGATCACATTAATTACGCCGACCCCGGCAATACGGACGTCAACTCGCCCTTCGCCGGCGCGGGTCTCGGCTTCATCTTCGCCAAAAGCGACCGCATCACCGAGATCACCACGGGCGGGGATTTCGATGCGCTCTATTACTTCGATAAAGGACCAGGCAACAGCAGCACCTACTACAACGCCCGTGCGAATTTCAACATCCAGCACGCGGTATCGCGCCGGTTGACTGTTTCCGACAATCTCTACGCCGCCTATGAAATCGAGCCCGACTTCAACATCGGTGTCTCCAACGCCATTCCTTCCGGCCAGTATTTCTACGGCTACAACAACTTCGCCGTGAGCTACGCCTGGACGGAGCGTTTCGCGACCACAGCCACCTACACTTTCTCCGGCATCAAATATCAGGACGACAATCTCGCCCAGTTTGAAAATCGTCTCACCAACATCGGCGCCTTGCAGTTCAGCTACAAACTCAACCGCAGGACTTCGCTGACCGCAGAATATCGATTCGAAAAAGACACCTATCCCGACAGCCCCAACAATCAGGTCAACCCGGACTACACCGCGCATTATCTCCTGGTGGGCGTTGATCAGGCCTGGAGCCCAACACTTGCCGCCAGCGCCCGGGTCGGCGCCGAGTTCTACGACTCGGAGCGCACGCAAAACACCGCGCCTTATCTCGAGGCCTCGCTCAATCTCGCCCTCTCGCGCCACTCCAGCCTGCGCTGGTATAACCAGCTCGGTTATAATGGCTCGCAAGTCGGCGCCTTCGATGCCCGCTATTCTTATTCCACGGGTGTCATCGCCAATTATCAGTTCAGCGAGAAATTCACCGGCAACATCGGACTGGGTTATGTCTACAGCAACTACGAGGCCAGCGACACCGTTCCCGGCGCAAACGAAAATCAGTTCTACGGCAGCCTGGGCATGAACTACAAGTTCAACCGGAACCTTTCCATGCAAGCCAGCTACTCCTTTACCACGATCAACTCCGACATTTCATTCAATGAATACGACCGCCACTACACGACCGTGGGGTTGAATGCGAGCTTCTAACGTCCAGTCTCCCGAAGATGAAAATCGAGATAAATAGCTAGTGTTTTTATTTGATCGTATTAGTTAAGATAAATTAATAAATCTCAACCATCAGCCCTCGTTGATCTGCCATGAATCCTGAAAACTTGGAGTTGCAACGCCACGCCCACGACTACTGGCAGATCATCCGCAACCGGCTCGGCTTAATTCTCTTTTCCTTCCTGCTGGTCTTCGCCGCCGCCGCCATCATCACCTACATCATGCCCCGCAAGTTTCGCGGAAAGGTCGAGCTGGTCATCCAGCGCAATGCTGAGGACGTCCGGGTTGAAGGTCACAATCAGCTCGATGTCAGCAACGCTTTTGCCGACAACTTCCTCAAGACACAATTTGAAATCATCACCAAGCGCAAAACCCTCGATCGCGTGGTGGAGAAGCTCGATCTCCAGAAACGCTGGAATCACCCCGCCCGGCAGCACACCATTGCAAAATTGCTGGCGAATCTCGACTCCCAGAGCAGCATCAAGTCCGACTTCATCACAGTCGAGTATTACGACGAAGACCCAAAACTGGCCGCTGACATCGCGAATGCAATCGCGAAAAGCTACGAGGAAATGAGACTCGAGGTGGACAATTCCCGCAACGAAAGCGCCGTCACCCATCTCATCGCCCAGATCGCCGCCAAAGAGCAGGTTACGAACATCGCGCTGCAAAAAATGCTCCAGATCAAGAAGGACAAAAACATCGTGGAGATGCCTTCCTACAATACCCAGCGCAGCGCGGGACAGGATGACATCATCACCCCAGAAAGCGCCATTGTGGCCGAGGCGGCCCGGGATGTGTACCGGCTGCAGAAAGACATTGGCGACATGAGCGCCCAGATCGTGCAGTTGCAGAAGCTGCAGGGCGACGAACTCATCCGTCAGGCAGGTGAACTGCGCGTGGAGAATGACACCATCCGCAAGCTCGGCCCGGTCTATCAAGACCTGTTGCTGAAAAAAGAAAACATCATCAGCCAGGGTCTGGGTCCGAAACATCAGAGCGTGATCTCAGTCAACGCCCAGCTCGCTGAAACGCGCAAACAACTGCTCGCCGCCGCCGAGGATTACCGGAAAAACCTCGACGTGCGCATTCAGATTGAGCACAAGCAGCTGGAAGAAATCCAGAGCCTCAACAAGGAGCAGCGCGACAAATCCATCAGCGCCCAGTCCAGCAACCAGGAATTCCTCAAGGCCAAAAAAGAATGGGAGATCACCGAGATGGAACTGGCCAAGCTTAAGGACACCAAGGCGCAAAAAGAAATCGACCGCCAGATGTCCAAAACACCAGTGACCGTTTATCAAGCCGCCGAACCGGAGACCAGACCTATTAAACCGAACGTGTTGCTTCATCTCGCACTCGGCGCGGCCGTGGGACTCATGCTTGGATTTGGCCTCGCCTTCTTCCTGGAATACCTCGACACCAGTGTCAAAAGCATGGACGACGTGGAGCGCCAGCTCGGTGTTCCGGTGCTGGCTGTGATCCCTCGTCTCACATCACAGATGCCGCTCGAAGAAGCGGTAATGCAAACGCCGGTGCCTAATCTCTACTTCATGCCCAGCGGCATCATGCCTGCCGACAGCGCCGGACTGCTCAACTCCAAGCGCTTCACCGATCTGCTCGCCGATGTCAAAAGCCGCTTCGATCTTGTGCTCATCGACTCGCCGCCCATTCTCGGCGTCAGCGATGCCAGCGTCTTGGCCGCAGAAGTAGATGCCACGATCATCGTCGTGCAGCACCGGAAACTTCCTCGCCACATGCTCCAGCGCGTCAAGCAGGCCGTGGACAATGTTGGCGGCAACGTCATCGGCGTGGTGCTGAACAACGTCGACATCCGCAGCGACTCTTCCTACGGCTATTACACGGGTTACTACAGCTACTACAACAAGCCGCAGCACGTTTCCGCCAAAGATTCCCGCAGCAAATCCAAATCGCCGGACGAATCCCACGAGATGGCCCCGGCCAATTCCGGTGACGATGTTTTTTAGTTCAATCCAACTCTAAACAACCTGACTATGAAAACGAAACTCATCCCGCTGCTGGTTGCGCTGGCCACAGTTTTCTTCGGACGCATGCCCGCCCCCGCCCAGGGCGTTGAACAAACCCTTCGTCCCGGCGACAGCATCGCTTTGAAAATCTCCGGCGTTCCCCCTGAAGAAATCGCCGTAGTCAACAACACCTACGACATCGCTGACGGCGGCACCATCAACCTGCCCTACATCGGCAAAGTCCGCGCTGGCGGACTCCGCCCCTCGCAGTTGCAGGAGAACATTGAAGGCGCCTACAAGAACGCGGAGATCTTCACGCATCCCACCATCCAGGTGACCACGAATAAAGAAGGTGGAGGAGGAACGCAGGTGCTCTACGTCAGCGGCGAAGTAAAAACGCCCGGCCGCGTCCTGCTGGCTCCGGGCATGACCGCTCATCAGGCCATGACCTCAGCCGGCGGCCCCACAGATTTTGCGAAACTCAAAGCCGTGAAGTTCACACGCGGCGGCACGACACGCATTCTTGATCTCAGAAAAGCCGATGGTGCCGACGCCGCCATTCAAGTGCGTCCCGGAGATCAGATTCACATCCCGCAGTAGAAAGTGGTCCGCACAGTCCCCTGTGCGGTCTTTCGGTGATTCTGCACAGAGGACTGTGCAGACCACCGCCCGCTATTCCGCCTTCTTCGACTTGATCAAAAACGTCAGCGCCGCACCCACAATCAGCAGCGCCGCCGCCGTTTGAAACGAAGAATCAAAATTTCCGCTGCTGGCCTTCAAGCGCTGGGCCACGGAACTTAACAGGCTGCCCGCGCCCCAGGCCGTGAACAGGATGCCGTAGTTCATGCCGAAGTTTTTCAAGCCCCACAAATCTTTCGCGAACGAAGGGAACAGTGAAAGATTGGCGCCGTAGTTGAAGCCAATCAATGTGGCCACCAGCACGATGACATATTTCGCGCCTTCGGTGGATTTGGTGACCGGAATCGCAACGAACATCAGCACAGCCTGAAACAGCAGCACCAGCATCAGCGTCCAGCGGCGGCCAATTTTATCAGAAAGCAATCCAGCGGCAATGCGCCCGCCAGCATTGCCAATGGCCATCACCGCCACCGCGATGAATGCAGATTCCTTCATCGTCGTCTTCGCCATGCCACTGATGCTGCTGATCACCATCAGCCCCGCGCCCGCGCCTGCGAAATAAATCAGCCACAGCACCCAGAATCCCGATGTGCGCACCACTTCGCCGGGAGTCAATCCCGTCGGCGCAGGTTTCGCCGTCGCGCTGGCGACATAACCGGCGGGTGGATTCACCAGCAGCTGGGACAAGCCAACGATGGCCACGAGAAATCCGCTGCCAAGAATCAGCATCGACTTCTGCAATTGATAATGCTGGACGAGATACTTCGACAGCGGCGCGAGGTAAACCGGTGCCAGACCGAATCCCGCGACGACCAGCCCCGCAATCAGTCCTGTCTTCGCCGGCGGAAACCATTTCAGCGCAGGTGGTGTGGCGGATGAATAACCGAAACCCATGCCGAGTCCGCCCAGCACGCCGAATCCAACGAGCCACAGCGCGTAGCTGTTTGTCGTCGAAATCAAGATTAAGCCGCCGCCGATGAGCAGGCCGCCAAGTGTGGCCGTGACCCGCGGCCCCAGCTTGTCCTGACATCTGCCTGCGAACACCATCGCCGCTGCAAACACGAGGCAGCAGAGCGTGTAAGGATCATTCAGCTGAGATCCGCTCCAGCCGAATTCCTTCGTGATCGCATCCTTGAACATGCTCCAGGCATACAACACTCCCAGTGCGAGATTGATGCCGAGTCCGGCGAAGGTGACGATCCACCCGCGGTTCGCGGTTGAGGTGGTGATGGAAGAATGTTCAGCAGACATCCGCGCAGGCTAGAGATTCTCCGCGGCAATGGCAAGGCCGGAGATTTAAACAAACTCCGCTCAACGCTGCGGCCCCGGACGACGGGGCGGTCCGGGACGTTGCGGGGTTTTATTTTCCACAGGCGCCTGGGCTGATGCTGGCCCTGCGGGCGGCTTGGCTGGCGCTGACGCCGCAGGCATCTTGACTTTTTTCTTCATGAATACTGGCCAGAGAATTCTCCCCAAAATCAGCAGTGCGACGGCTCCGCCGACAATGTAGACCCAGGGAAAGGGCTTCACCAGCTTGTTGATCATCGAGGGCCTTTTCCTGTCGATGTCCGACAACGACCAGCGATAGCGCACATCATTATGCGATCCGTCTTTGAAACCGGAATCCGTATTCGATAATTCGACCGGTGATTGAAAGTGAATCTTGAACTGGGCGAATTTGTCGGAAGGCAGCTCCATGGTGGCAGTGCCTTTGCCGAGATTCCGCTCAACCACAGTCCTGCCCTCCTCATCCTTCTTCACCACGAATTCGCCCACCAGCATCTGGGCTGGCGGGTTCGCCGCCGCAGCCGCGCTCAGCTTCTCCAGAGAGGTAAATGCAATCTCAAACGTCGCCTCGGGATGACGGCCTTCACTCAGCGAATAATTCTTCAAACTCACTCCGCTGAGCGAAGCGAATCGCTCTTCGATTTTCTGCCGGCTGAACTCCGCCTGCACGGAATCAAACTGCGACACCACCGAGTCCGGCAGCCTGACCTTCACAATGGCCCTGCCGGAGAGATTGGAATAGATCACCATGTCCTCCTCATAACCTTCAAGGCAGGAACTGAGCAAGCAGGCGCAAACGAGCGCGAGCAACGCGGCGGCGGAACGTCGGAGAAGTGGCATCATGCAGCATCGAAAAGCGCGAAGCACCCGCAAGTCAAGTGGAACGGGAGAGTTGACACCTCGTCTGCGTCCCCTTGATTGCGCGGCCATGAATGCCGCCGAAAATGTTTCGCAGATCCGCGCCGCGATGCCCGAGCGCGGAATGTTTGCCGGCAAAGAGTGGCTGGTCTCACCACAGGCGTTTCCGATTACGCGCAATCTCGCAGACAAACTGCAGGCGCTCGGCACTGCGTTGCTCGCATTTCAGAAAGCGTGCAACGATCTTTACCATCGCAGTGCCGCAGGCGAACACGCCTGGGTTGCGCGATTGCTTGATCTGGGAAAGCCGGAGCGCATGATTGCGCTGGGTCGCAATGCGCGCTGGCGCGATGATCTGCCACGAGTCATCCGGCCCGATCTCATCCTCACGGAAACAGGCGTGAGCATCGCGGAGCTGGATTCTTTGCCGGGTGGAGTCGGATTGACCGGCTGGCTGGGAGAAACTTATGCCGCGCTCGATGAGCAGGTCATCGGCGGCACTGCTGGAATGATCGAGGGCTTTTCCAAGTCATATCCGCAGCACGACATCCTCATTTCGCGAGAATCCGGCGACTACCAGCCGGAGATGGAATGGCTCACGGAAAGGCTCAACACGCTCGAAGGTGGTGCGCGCGAAGTGATCAATCCGTGGAACGTGCAGCCACATGAACTTACGGGCCGCGACATCTACCGCTTCTTCGAGCAGTGGGATGTGGACAATGTCGAGCACGGTGCGGCGTTGCTCACGATGGCAGAACGCGGTGAAATCAATTTTACGCCGCCGCTGAAACCGTTTCTCGAGGAGAAACTCTGGCTGGCGTTGTTCTGGTCACCGCAGTTGAGCGAATACTGGGAATCATCGCTCAGCGCCGAACATCTCAACTTGCTGCGTGAGTGCATTCCCTTCGGCTGGGTGCTGGATCCGGTAAAGCTGCCGCTGCATGCGGAATGGCCGCGACTGGGCGTCCACGATTGGAGTGAGATGAAGCTGTTCGGCAACAAAGAGCGTGAGCTGGTGATCAAAGTCAGCGGCTGGTCCGAGAAAGCCTGGGGCTCGCGTGGTGTCAGCATCGGTCATGATCTTTCGCAAGAAGAGTGGAGCGCTGTGATTGATGACGCGCTGGAGAGTTTTCCGCGTAATCCGCATCTCATGCAGCGTTTCGCCAAGGCAAAAGTGATTGCGCATCCGGTCTGGAGCGAAGAAAAACAAGCAACGGTGATGCTGCAGGGGCGCGTGCGATTGTGTCCGTATTATTTTGTCGCGGATGACGCTGTAAAAATGGGCGGCATGTTGGCGACCATCGTGCCCGCAGACAAGAAGGTGCTCCATGGGATGAAGGATGCGGCGATGGTGCCGTGCTCCATCAATCATGAGTAGGTCAAAAGCCCGTCCTATAGTTTCATCGCATCCCAGATCAATTTCATCGTCAGCGCAAAGACGACGCTTAAGAAAACTGGCCGAATGAATTTCGCGCCGTGCTGGATGACGAAGCCGGAGCCGAGTTGTGCTCCGATCAGTTGTCCGGCGATCATCACGGCACCCGCGGTGAAGTTGACGGACTGGCAAAGAAGAAAAATCACGAGTGAGCCCAGGTTGCTCGCGAGGTTTGCGGCCTTGGTGTAGCCAGTGGCATGACGCAGGTCGAGCCCGAGCAAAGTCACGCAGCCCACGGTCCAGAATGATCCGGCACCAGGGCCGAAGAAACCATCATAGAATCCGAGTGCACTGCCGAATATGAGGGCGAAAGCAACTGGAGCGAAACGAGTGCGGCCCGCGTGAAGTCCGAAGCGAGGATTGAGCGCCGTGT
>JAIOQF010000116.1 GCA_021413535.1 Verrucomicrobiota bacterium | reverse complement strand
AGCGTCGGCCTGCTAGAAAGAAGCCCCACGATTCCGTGCGGAAATAACGTCCGGCATTATCTTGCCAAATGAAGCAAGGAAGGCTTCGTTGCGGGTGCATGAGTGTCCGCTTTATCGCAGTAGCATTGTTGTTTGTCGGAAGTGTTGTTTTCGGGCACGCGGAGAACATCGGTGTTCTCATCCGCTTCGGTCACACAGATCGCCAGCCCGCGAATTGGGATGGAAGTTTCACGGTTTCATCCGGCAAGATCGCGTCGCTGGAGGGCTGGCGTTTCGAGGGTGCAGATGCGGTGCTCAGTGAGTCAGCCTGGAAAGCTGACACCCGCGCGCTCAGTGTTCGCAAAACGCGGGGCAATAATCCGCAGAAACTTGGGGCGAATAAAAAACAAGGGGCGGATCAAGCCGGGGAACCGATGGCGGACAACGGCGTGATCGCGCAGTTTACCGGCGTTGCTGCTGACACGCTGGTGATGGTGAAGACAACACGCGGAGAATTTTCCTTCAAGCTGGACGATTTAACCATTGGCGCTCCGCTTCGGGAACTCGAGGGAGCAATATCTGTTGAGCGCGTAACTGCCACGCAGGCGCTGACGAACGCGGACAACCGGGATCATGATTATCCGGCGATTGCGACCGATATGAGCGATGGCACCTGGCGATGAGAAATGGTGTGCACCCCTCGCGGTGACCACCGGCACGGGGGACATCATGCGCTGTGCCGTGGCGGTGGATGGCAAGAAGCGTGTCTGGGTTTTTTATTCGGATCGGCGCGGAGATTTTTTCTCCATTTATGCTCGCTCATTTGACGGTCAAAAGTTTGGCGAGGAGATGAACCTGACGGACGGTCGGCATAACGACATCTGCCCCGTGGCCGCCACGGATTCCGCAGGGCGCGTCTGGGTGGCCTGGCTGGGTGCTGACACGAACTTCTTCCGCATCTATGCGTCTTATCAGGAGGACGCAGGTTTTATCAAATCGATCGTCGTCAATGAAGGGGCAAAGCGCAACAGCTGGTCTCCCGCTATAGCCGCGACGAAGGCGGACGGAGGCAAAATTGCCATCGCGTGGGACAGCTACGAGAAGGGGGATTACGATGTGCTGGTGCGCGAGTTTGGAACCGACGGCAAGACCGATGTTGTGCGGCCCGTGGCCAACACACCAGATTATGAAAGCCGCGCCAGTCTTGCCTATGATTCGGCCGGGCGTTTATGGATCGCGTGGGAGCAGAGCGGGCCGAAGTGGGGCAAGGACTGGGGCGCTTATGACAATGAAGACGGCATTGGTTTGTATAAGGAGCGCAAGATAGGATTGCGCGTTCTGGATCACGGCGTCTGGAAGGAGCCCGCTCAACCCGTTTCGGCCGTCCTGCCAGGACGAATCAATAAAACCGGCTGGGACAGCCTGAAATGGTCGCAGCCCAACGATCCCAAGACTGTGAACAACGGGGGATTCGCCGGTGATGAAAAAAATGGACTGGGCCCAAAGTCGAAGGCAAAGCCTCAATCAGTGCGCAAAGCGGGTGAAGAGGCGGAGATGAAAAGGTTACAAATTTTTAACAGCTGCGCACGCATCGCCGCGGACAATGATGGTCGCATCTGGCTGCTTTGCCGCACCCGGCAGGGACAGTTTCACACGCCCGTCGGCAGCACCTGGAGCGACTACGCCGCTTATTATGAAGGTGACAAATGGACTGGCGCCATGCTGATGCCGCACACAGACAACTTGCTTTTCAATTTTCCGGCTGTCACCGCTGCGGCGCACGGTATTCAGATGGCGCATAGTTCCGATCACCGGCAGGACAAGCTTACTGTGTGGAAAAAGAATCGAATCACGGGACCGGGTTCCGGCACTGCTGCGCTTGGCTCGGCCGTCGATCCCTTCGTCAATGATGTTTATGTCAGCGAGATTACGCTCCAGGAAGATGGGAAACCCCTGGTGCTGGTAGATGCCAAGTTGCAACCTGATCCTGCTGCGAAGCCGTCAGATTATACGACGAAAGAACTGGCCGATATCAAAGCTGTTCGTGGTTATCGCTTGAATCTGAATGGAACCGAACTTCGCATTCTGCGCGGCGAATTTCACCGGCACACCGAGATCAGCGGCGACGGCGGTGGCGACGGGCCGCTGGAAGACATGTGGCGCTATGCGCTCGACGTGGCCAACATGGATTGGATCGGCAACGGCGATCATGACAACGGCGGCGGCCGGGAATATCCCTGGTGGCTCACGCAGAAGACCACGGATGCCTATCATCTTCCGGGGCACTTCGATCCCATGTTCACCTACGAGCGCAGCGTGAGCTATCCCGAAGGCCATCGCAATGTCATCTTCGTCCAGCGCGGCGTGCGCACCCTTCCGCGACTGCCGATTTCTGATGCCTTTGATCCTAAGCCCGCGCCGGACACTCAGATGCTTTACAAGTATCTCCACCATTTCAACGGTGTCTGTGCCAGCCACACCAGCGCCACCAGCATGGGCACCGACTGGCGTGATCATGATCCCGAGGTGGAACCGTTCGTGGAAATCTACCAAGGCGCGCGGCAGAACTACGAGCGCCCCGGTGCGCCGCGCAGTCCGACGAAGGAAGACAGCATCGGAGGTTGGGAGCCGAAGGGCTTCGTGAATCTGGCGTTGCTCAAGGGCTATCGTCTTGGTTTTGAAAGCAGCAGTGATCACGGTTCCACGCACATCAGCTATGCCTGCGTGTATGCGAAAGAGAACTCGCGCCAGGCCATTTTCGACGCCATCAAGCTGCGTCATACTTATGCCGCCACCGACAACATCATTGCGGAGGTGACATGCAAGAACGGCGACAAACTCCAGATGATGGGCGAGGAGTTCATCTCGAAGGAAATCCCGGAGCTGATCATCAAGCTCACAGGCACCAGCCCGTTTAAGAAGGTCACCATCGTGAAGGACGATGTGGAAGTGCACTCGATGAAACCAAACACCAAGGATGTAAACTTTACCTGGAAGGATCCAAGTCCGCAGCCCGGAAAGACAAGTTACTATTACGTCCGGGGTGAGCAGGACAACACTGAGCTCGTCTGGGCTTCGCCGATGTGGATCAAATATGAGCCGTAACGACGAAAGGAGCGTGGACACTTCTGTCCGCAATCTGATTCTTCTAAAAATGCGGAAAGGAATGTCGGCGCTCCTTTTGTTGCTCACATCCCCCTTGTTTGCTCATAATCCTGACACCAGCTATCTCCGTTGTCTGGTGGAGCCGCACGGCTTGGAACTGCGCTTCACATTTGATCCTGCGACCCTGCATCGCATCGTGCGTCCAGATGCAGACGGTGACGGGAAGATCACGCGGGCAGAGATGGAGGCAGTAACGCCGGCCATCTTTGATTATCTGGTGGCGACCGTGCGACTGGAAATCAATGGGAAGCCGGTTCCGCTTGGAGAACGGGCGGGACTTGGCTGGCCGGCGGAGGCGGGGGAGGGCATCTTCGAAAAGGATTACCACACGCAACTGCTTCATTTCACATGGCGATGCCGGTCGCAGCCGCTGATGGAAGATGTCTATGTGTGTTACGAGGTTTTTGCGGAACTGGGAGATCGCCATCGCATCATCGCGGACATGGTGCAGG
>JAIOQF010000115.1 GCA_021413535.1 Verrucomicrobiota bacterium | reverse complement strand
GCTCTGGTCGTCGTCGCCCACCACGCAGATGTTGTTGGGCTCCGGCACCAGAGCGCTGAGCATGCGCATTTGCAGGGAGTTGGTGTCTTGAAATTCATCCACCATCACGTTGCGAAATTTCTCCTGCACCTGCTGACGCACATCGTCATGCTCTTCGAGCAGCTCCACGCCTTTCAGCAGGAGATCGTCAAAGTCCATGGCATTAAGCGCGCGCAGTTCATCATGGTAAAGTTGGAAGAGCGCAGCGTCGATGGACAGCGAGGGGTCGCCTAGATTGAGGCTGTGATTCTTGGCTTTGCTGATTCGGCTCAGGCCAGCGCTGGCATCGTAGGTTTCGTCCTTCAGCACCAGGCGCGTGAGAATGCGTTTTACGAGGCTGAGCTGCTCGTCCTGGCTGTAGATGGCAAAGTTGCATTTATAGCCGAGCTTTTCCGCGTGCTGCCGCAGAAGGCGAACACAGAAGGCATGGAAGGTGCCGATGGTAAGCTGGCGCGACTTGTCCTTGCTGACCAGATCGCCGACACGTTCGCGCATTTCGTTCGCAGCCTTGTTGGTGAAGGTGACGGCGAGAATGCTGCCGGGTGCGATTCCTTGCTCGACCATGTTGGCGATGCGCATGGTGATGACGCGGGTCTTGCCGGTGCCTGCGCCTGCGAGAATGAGCACAGGGCCCTGAATGGTTTTGACGGCTTCACGCTGCTGGGGGTTGAGAAGCGAGTAAGCGAATGACATTAGGGAGCGCGCATGATGGCGAAGAGTTGGCGCTGCTCAAGCTGCAAACCGCGATAGTTTCGCAGGATGCTGTCACTCCGTGGGCAGCCCGCGTGCGCGCCACTCCGCCAGCACCCGGGGGAGCAGCTTGTGCTCTTGTTCCTGGATGCGCTCGTAGAGCTGTTCAGGCGTGTCGCCTAACTGTATCGGAACCGTTTCCTGAGCAAGAATGCGACCACCATCGATCTCGCCAGTGACGAGATGCACGGTGCAGCCTGATTCGAGTTCACCCTCTTCAATGGCGCGCACCCAGGCGTTGCGGCCCTTGAATTTGGGAAGCAGCGATGGGTGGATGTTGACGATGCGATCTTGAAAATCATCGAGCACCAATTCCGTCAGGATGCGCATAAAGCCTGCGCAAACGACGACATGGACCTCGTGCTTACGCAGAATGTCACAGAGTTGCTTCTGCGATGCGGCGGACATTTTGGCGGCAGTGCCCGCTTCAAGATGAATGGCTTCGTATCCTAGCTCCCGCGCCTTTTGCAAAATGGGCGCATCGGCGACATCAGAAATCACTACACGGATGTCCGCGTCCAGCGTACCCTGCTCGATGGCACGATGAACCGCATCGAAGTTGGTGCCGCGTCCACTGCCGAGAATGGCCAGGCGAAGCGTGCTGGCTTCCGGTTCATGCGCGGAGTATTTGATGGATGCCACGGGCGTGGTCTCGCTTTGCATGAGGCGGACCAGGGTGCTGGTCGTCGAGCGTCCCGGCACCAGCGGCAGGATTTCAATCCGCGCGCCGATTTTTTCCAATGCGGCACGCTCGCCAGAATCGAGCGAGTCGATGGTGTAATCCCCGCCCTTGGCATAGATGTGGGGCTTGATGCTTTTGATGAGCTTCGTCACCCGAGGTTCATCGAAGACCACGACGCAATCGACGGATGCCAGCGCGCGCATGATTTCAGCGCGGTCTTCTTGTGAAGTCACCGGCCTCGACGGTCCTTTCAATGCTCGGACGGAAGCGTCGGAGTTTAACGCGACCAACAGCGCATCTCCCAACGCGCGGGCCTGCCGCAGATAGCGGACATGGCCGGCGTGGAGCAGGTCAAAACAGCCGTTGGTAAAAACAAGTTTTTTACCAGCGGCATCGAGCGCATCCCGCAACTTGCGCGCATCTTCAACCGAGGAACTCCAAGCCATTTCATCTGCCATGTTTGTATGATTCTTTATGGCACACGGCGATGCAAATGAGAATCATAAATCCGCAGCTTAGGCCGGTTTCACGGTCTCCAGCGCAGGCGTGAAATCTTTTTTGTTGTCGAGCACCTTGTCCACCAGGCCATACGCAGCAGCTTCATCACCGCCCATGTAATAGTCACGGTCGGAATCCTTTTCGACCTGTTCAATGGGTTTGCCGGTATGCTTGGCGAGGATGCCGTTGAGCCGCTTTTTGAGACGATACATAAACTCAACAGTGCGTTCGACATCGCTGGCCGTGCCTTGAGCGCCGCCGCTGACCTGATGAATCATGATGTGCGAGTTGGGCAGGGCGTAACGCTTGCCCTTCGTTCCGGCAGTGAGCAAGACAGCGCCCATGCTCGCGGCGATGCCAATGCAGTAGGTGTTCACGTCGCAGGTGACGAACTGCATGGTGTCATAGATCGCCAGACCTGCGGTGACGGAGCCGCCGGGGGAATTGATGTAAATATTGATGTCCTTCTTCGGATCCTGCATCTGGAGGAACAAAAGCTGTGCGATGACAATATTGGCGACTTGGTCGTCGATCGGCGTGCCGATAAAAATGATGCGGTCCTTCAGCAGGCGCGAATAGATGTCGTAGGCGCGCTCTTGCCTGCCCTCGGTCTCAATGACCATGGGGATGATGTAGTTCGAGGGATTCTGTCTGATGCTGGTGGGAAAATTCTGAGGGGAAGACATGTGGATTGGAATGAAGGGGGCTTAAGTGCGTTTGTCAATCTGGGTGCAATCTATCAGATCGAAAAGACAATTATTACGAACGTGGCAAAATATCAGCAGCAATATTTTTACACTAAAAAATATTTTCTTCTTGCGGTTTGCCACGCGACTGGGAAATACTTTACTCAACTTAATTAATCTGGATGCCATCTTCATCCGCCACCGCACCGCCCGGGACCATTGATTCCCTGGAGTGGTGTTCAACTTCACCCGAATGGTGATCAACCCTGAATCCTCCATGTTCACTGAATCAACCCGGACCGATGCCCTTGAGTTACTTGAACAAAATCAATTGGTGACCCGGGTTGGAAAAGCGCCCGGCAGCCACAGTGAGCGATCTGAAAAGAAGTCTCGATCCAGTCGCAAAAATATTCAGGCTCCTGGTGTGAAGACTTTTGTGCTGGATACCAATGTCCTGCTGCATGACCCGGCGTGTGTTCAGAAATTCGCCGACAACGCGGTGTGCATCCCGGTGGATGTGCTGAGCGAGCTGGACCGGTTCAAAAACGAGATGACCGAGCGCGGCGCGAATGCGCGCGAAGTTCACCGGGCACTGTCGCGGGTTTTCACTGCGACGGATGCCGATGTGCTGGGCGGCGTGCGCACCACGGGCGGCGGGAGCCTGCGCCTGGTGATTTATGATCCGGAAAAGGCGATGAAGACGAAGGCGCTACAGGAGTTCCAGCGCGTATTTCCCGATCTGGAAAAGACTGATCACCGCATTCTTGCCTGCGCGCTGTGGCTTGCGGGGAAGAAGGACAGGAAGGTGATTCTCGTCAGCAAGGATATCAACATGCAGCTCAAAGCCCGCGCAGTCGGCGTGGAGTGCGAAGATTACCTGCACGACAAGGTGGAGCAAAGCGACGTGGCGAACCGCGACATCCCGCGCATCAATGTCACGACGCATGAGTTGCAGCGCTTCGGCAGTTCCGGCCATCTGACGCTTGAGCCGGCGCGCATTCCTGGGATCGTGGTGAATGAATATGTTCTGCTCGCCACCACGGAAAAAAGCACCATGCCAGCTCGCTTCAACACTGCCGGTGAATTTATCCGCCTGCGCGTGCCGGAGAATCTGCGCATTCAGCAGGGGCGTGCGATCAAGCCGATGAATCTCGGCCAGCAATGTTACCTCGATGCGCTGATGGATCCGAGCATTTCTCTAGTGACGGCGTTCGGCCAGGCAGGAACCGGCAAGACGCTCATGGCCGTTGCCGCCGGCTTGTCGCAAGTGTTCGCTGGTGGCTATACGGGACTTACGGTCAGCCGTCCCATCGTGGCCATGGGCCAGGGAATCGGATTTCTGCCGGGATCGCTGCAGGAAAAAATGCGTCCCTGGCTCCAACCAGTCTACGACGCACTGGATTTCCTCATGCGTCCGGTGGTGAATCCGGCCTTCGCAAAAAAGAAGACCAAGCCCACTCGATTCGATCCACCGATGCCGTTCTCATCCACTGGAATCGCGGCACCCTACGATCCGCTAATTCAAAGCGGCGTCATCGAGATCGAGGCACTTTGTTACATTCGCGGGCGGAGCATTCCGGAAAGATTTTTCATTCTCGATGAATCTCAGCAACTCACTCCGCTGGAAGCCAAGACCGTGGTCACCCGCATGAGCCGCGGCAGCAAGCTAGTGCTGGTGGGCGATCCGGGCCAGATCGACAATCCCTATGTGGACAGCCGGAGCAACGGACTGGTCTACACTCGCCAGCGGTTGCGGGGCCAGCCTTTTGCGGCGCATATTCCCTTGGTGAAGGGCGAGCGCAGCGCCATGGCGGAGGCTGGCGCGCGACTCATGTGAACAATACCTTGAATAAAATTACGATATTTCGCAACTAAGGTGCCGGTGTTGCGTTTTAACCGCCACACTCCGGCCAATGACTGGCCGGTGATTTAAACCAAAAACCAAACCGGAAAAACATCCATGAAAACGATCCTGACACTCTGCGCCCTGGCCATCTGTGGCGCATTCACCCTCCACGCCGCCGACGACAACAAGCCCAAGAAGCCGCACGATGGCAAGCCTGGCGACGGCAAACCGGGCGGAATGAAACATAATCCCGAGGAAATCTTCAAGAAACTCGACACCAACAACGACGGCTTCCTCAGCAAGGATGAGTTCATGGCCGGCCCTCGTGCCAAGGAGGATCCCGCGAAAGCTGCGGAACACTTCAAGATGCTTGACAAGAAAGGCGACGGCAAGATCACCTTTGAGGAGTTTAAGGCAGCGCACGATCACAAAAGGCCCGGTGGTCCGCCGAAGAAGCCTGATGGCGATAATAAATAATCAGACGGCGACTCTACATCAGACTGATAAGAGATTAATTTTTTTCTCAATCACAAGCAAGGATTCAGCCGACCTCACGTATACATAGCTGGCACCATGCTCCAAACAAACGAACAAAGTGCCATCAGTCGAACCAAAATAACAAAACTAGACAATCATTATGAAAATTAAATTTGCGCTTTGCGCCATCCTCCTCGCCGGTGCCTTCACCATCAACGCTGGGGACAAGCCCAAAGCTGCCGACAAGCCTAAGGCCGACCCGGAAGCTGCCTTCAAGAAGAAGGATGAAAACAGCGATGGCAAGATCAGCAAGGAAGAATTCGTCGGCAAGAAAGACGGCGAAGCCAAGACCAAGGCTGAAGCCTCCTTCACCGCCAAGGATACGGACAAGGACGGCTTCCTCTCCAAAGAGGAGTTCACAGCCGTTCCCGTTCACGCAAAGAAGGCCAAATAAGTTCTTAGTCTATCAATCAAGCCGTAACTGCCTCGTGCAGTTGCGGCTTTTTTTGGCGAATTTAGAGAACAGGCGCGATGTTCAATGTCCGTGATCGTGCCCGCAGTCGCCCTTCTCCGGCTCGGTCTCTTCGATGACAGCATTGGACTTTAGAAACTCGAGCGCATTGTCCAAAACAATGTCGTCACGGAT
>JAIOQF010000065.1 GCA_021413535.1 Verrucomicrobiota bacterium | reverse complement strand
ACACGAGTGCAGCCATGATGATCGAAGCCAAGCAAGCCTTGCGAAGCCATCTAAACTTCTTCGTAGCAGCCGACGTGAGGAGGCTCATGTCTGGAAGTTTGTCGAGCGTATTCAAATTTTGTCAGAGCCTCCTTACGTCGGCTGCTACGTTTGAGAGTTACTTCTCCGCCACGTTCCCGCCATTGGTCATCGGCAGCGTCTGCACGCGGATGATGTCGCTCAAACCATATTGGTCGGGCTGATACATGGCTTCAATGCGCGCAGGCGGCGCGATGACGTCGCCCTCGGCAATGACCCGCGCGAGGTATTTCAACTCGAAGGTTCCGAGTTGGCTCCAGTCATCCGTGAAGAACAACGCCTTGTCGTTGCGCAGTTCACGATGGTCGCAATACCATGCGTTGTCCTGAGCCTTGGCGTCCTGACGCTGGTTTTGCGTGGCGAACTCGGGATTCACCGGCTCAAACACACTGGGCAGCGGATCCTCGACGGCAAGGTAGCGATTGCCCTTGAGCACCTTAATGTCGAGCGTAACGACGATGAGATCACCGACGCGGAGGTTTTTCGGCTCCTCCAACGCGCCCGTCGGAGTGAGGCGCTCATAACGACGTTTGATGCCAAAACCCTTCTGCACGGGTTGGAAGGTCTTAAGATCGGGCCAGGCCTTCAGCTCGACACGCCCTCGCACGGTTTGGCCGGCGGGCACGGTGGCGCGAAGAGACTTTGCACCCAGCTTGTGATCGAACTCATAGATCGAACTGGCGGTGCTCATCGTGTTCGCAAGCGTGTAGTCGCTCTTTTTATCACCCCAGGCGACTTCAAAGCTGAGCGGCTTTGCATCTTTCGGCGCCTTTTCTCCAGCGGCGAGACCGAGCAAGACCCACGAGTTCGAGAACGTCGTTCCCCAATGTCCGAGTCCATTGCGGCGCGCCAGCACTTCACTGGCGTATCTGTTGCCCTCTTCCGTCAGACCAAGGTGTGCGCAGACGATCATGCGCAAACCAGCAGCGGTCTGGTCGCCGAGCCAGTAATGATCCCATTGCCGGGGGCCTTTCGATGGCTTCAGTAGTTCAGTGATCTGCTTCTCAGGCGAGTTCGTCAGGCACATCGCCATCGCAAGGAACAAGCGGGACATTTCCGGAAGATCTTCCCGGCGCTGATAGAGCACCGTTTGATAGGAAGACTCTGGCTTGCCTGCTTTCGCCAGCGTGTAGAGCGCGAGCGCGGAGTCGCAAAGATCGTAAGTCTGTTTGGTATCGGCGAGTTTCAATTCACGCAGATTGTTTGAAATCCAAGCGGTAAGCTTATCGACCGCTTCCTGCGGCACTGGCGCGCCCCACTCTTTGGCCTTGATCAAGCCGAAGCCGCCATAGGCAGAAGCCCAGAGCAAGGGCTTGTCACCACCCGGCCAGTAGGACAGACCGCCTTCTTCTGTCTGCATGGTGAGCAAGCGATCCGCTCCACGGGTGATGGCCGTGCGCACCTTCTCCTGTTGCAGGAGATCGGGGACCATCGGCTCATACTTGGCGAGCGCGAGCCAGGGCAGCGTGCTGCTGGTGGTCTGCTCGACACAACCATAAGGATAATGCAGCAGATGTTCCAGCGCATCCCGTGCTTCTCCGAGACGACTACGATTGAAGTCGAGCCGCAGCGTGCCGTCGCTTTCAAGAAGCTGCGGGTTAATGCCTTTGAGCAGGCTTTCATTCGACTTGGCGCTGGTGAGTTCGAAGTAATGAACCTCACGTAATGCTGGCGCAGGTTGGGTGACTTCGAACTTGCTCTCGACCGCATCGGCGAGCGCCTTGGCGTCGCTCCACTTCACGGTATGCGCCCGCCATTGCCAGGCGCAGGTGCCGGTCTTCACGAATTTCACCGGAAATGCCAGCGCCGTGGTCTCGCCAGCCTTGAGCGTGATGCTGCGGCGGTCGAGTTTGCCATCGTTGGTCATGGTGCGATTTTTCAACATCGAGACGAGGGCGTAGGGACGTTCTTCGCTGATGAGCGTGGCGGTGTCGTCGAGCTTCAGTTCCACTTCGACCTCGCCGCTGAACGCCGTGGTATTGTGCAAGACTGCTTTAACAAGCAACTCGTCACCGACGTGCGCGAAACGCGGCACAGCAGGCTCGACCATGAGCGGCTTGTTCACGGTGAACGATGATTCGCCGGTGCCGAATCGATCGGCATCTTTCACGGCGATGGCCATGATGCGGTAGCGGGTCAGGCTGTCGGGCACCTTGAACGTTGTGCTGACGCGACCATCCGTATCGGTGATGAGTGATGCGTTCCAGGTCGCAGTTGCGACAAAGTTTTTCCGCAAGGCCGCATCCGCGCCACCCTCGTCACCGCCGCCACCCACGACGATACCCTTGTTGCCACGGTCGCGCTTGTCCATATCTTCAGCCAAGAGACTGCCAAGCGTGGTGTAGGTGCTGACGGCCAGCCCCATGGATGCCTGGAAAAATGCAAACGGCATCGGCGTCTCGTAGGACATCAAGCTGAGCACGCCTTCATCCACGGCGTAGAGCGTGACCTCGCTGTCAGCAACTGCGCCCCCCTTGTTGTCTTTCACGGTCGCACTCACGGTAAGCTCCTCGCCCGGACGAACGATCGACTGGGTCGGCTTGGCCTCCACGAAGAGTTTCTTCGTCACAGAAGGCACCGTGATCTCACAATAACCGAGTTTATATTCCGGCATCTTCTCGGCCTGCGGACTGTCCGCCGCACCGCGGATGACGACGACAGAGATGAAGGCGTTGGGTGAATCCTCGTCGGTGATGGGAACCTTCACGACGGGATTTTCTGGCGTGATGGTGGCTAGGAAAGAGCGATGCACACGATTGCGTTCCACCGTGACCAGCGCGGTGCCCGAGATCGGGGACTTCACCACGATGGTGACTTCTTCGCCGGGCTTGGCCGTCGTTTTGTCCGGCTGGAGAGTGATGTTTTCACCATCCTCCCAAGACCAGGGATATCCATCGCCACCAAGCACATAAAATGGCACCCGAGTGATAACGTTCAGTCCCTTGGCATCCTTCGCGGTCGCCGTAAGGAAATAAGTTCCGCCCTTCTTTGGCGTAAATTGAAATACCGTCAGCGCTTTGCTTGCACCTTTGGCACCATCGACTTGAAGCGTGGTCTTCAATTCCTCAGTCAACTTCACCTGATTCTTGGTGGTAACATCGCCTTCGGCAGACTGCACTCGCAAAGTGTTCCATTCCTGGCGCTCGATTTTTACTTCCACCGGCACCGTTGCCTGGAAGGGTTTTCCTTCAGGCGTGATAGAGGTGAAATCAAAGTCGAAGACCTTTCCGACGTTGCCATACCATTTGTTCTTCTTCACACCGACGAGGAAGTCAGCACCAGGAATCTGAAATTCGGTGCTGGCGGAAATTGTCTGCTGGTTCACATCGGTCACGTCGGCGTAGACCGTGATAGTCTGGGGCAGCGCCTCCTTGTGCGGTGGCGGAAGCGGCAACTCGATGCTGGCCGTGCCGTCCTCGGCAAGTTCCATGGTGCCATTGGCTCCCCACTCCTTCGCGGGCGTTTCTTCGGTGGCAGTCTCTTCGTCGCGATCTTCTCCATAGTGCCAATAGCGGTCGACATCACCGAAGGAAAACTCCGCGAAGTCCGCAGGAGCCTGGAAGTTTTGTGCGAGACTGGCACTCCAAGAAGTCTTCGCCTGCGAGAGCGCTTTGCCCATGTAATAACGTGCACGCAACGGCACCGTGATGCGGTCGCGCTCCAGTTTGTGCTTGGCACCATCGAGCGAGACCTCAAAGGTGTTCGGCTTGTAGTCGTCGACCCGGAGGCTGAGATTAGCCCCGCCGTAGCGATCGTATTCATCGGTCTCCTCAGCTTTATCAGACTCATTTTTCGGATACGCGATCTGCACGGTATAGGAGCCGGTCAAAGTCTCAGGGAATCGCACTTCATCGTTCCAGCTTCCATTCGCAGAGAACGTGATCTGCTTCGTCAGGATGATTCGACCACGCGGATCACTCACGGTCATTTTTGCCGTGAGCGGTCTCATACCGAGCGAAAAATCATCCCCGCTGCGGAGGCGGGCGATGGCCTTGACGTGGGCCGTGTCACCCGGCTTGTAAACAGGGCGATCCGAAAAGATGAATGTCTGCGCGTGCCGTATCCATGGCGAGTTATACATGAAATTGTGCACGCCGTGACGCCAGAGCGAAATGCCGCCGTAGCCGTCGGCAATATCCAATGCCGTGCAGTCCGCACCGCGCTTGGCCAGCACCCAGCCTTTCGAGCCCTTTGCGCTCAAGGTGGCGATGCCTTTGTCATTGGTTGAAACTGAGCCGAGGTAGCCGCGCTCGTTGTCCGTAAACGTGACCTGCGTATCCGGCAGCGGCGCACCCGTGCGCAGGGAGAAGGCATAAGCCATCGTATCCGCACCCGAGTTTTCCCGAGCACTTCACTCCATTTGAGATTGATCAAGGTCGCTTTTTCCAGCGGCTTCTCGTTGGCGTAAGTTTTATCAAAGACCACCTTGCCAGGGAAGTCCTCGAAGGGAGCGGACTCAAACTTGGCTATATTCTTCCCCTTGCCGTCGTCCCAATTATTGTAGGTCTTCTGATATAGCATCCGCGCCTGGATCAGATCGCCGTCGCTGAGTTGCCTTACCCGGACACGCAGATTCTTGAAGTTGGCGGCATAGATGTCAAAAAGACCGTTGCCGCTGGACATCTGCGTATTTTGAAAAGCCGAGGTCGAGACATAGGCGTTGCTGGCATGGAACACGATTGCTTCAGAAAAGCCTTCCGCCATCCCGAGCTCATCCGCCGCCGGTATCTCGCGGGAGACGGTGACGGTGTATTTCGTTTCCAGCGCGAAATCGCCCTCAAGACTTATCGTGTTCGAATAGCGGTGCTTGCCACCCTTTTCGTCCTGAACCGCGTTGCCTCCGTAGGCTCCGTTGATCTTTAGGCCGGGTGGCGCTGGCTCCACCTTGATGAACTGGCGAAAATATTGATCATCCCCGGCGGCTTCCGGCGCGCAGACAACCGATTTGTTAAAACGGATATCAATGGAATGCGGGCTGTCAAAATGCGGTTCGGCCACGGCATTCTGGACGCCTAAGTTTAAGATGTTGCCCCAGACCAATCGCTTTTCCTCGTCCATCATTGCCTTCTTGGCCTGGTTGGTAAAGGACTTCGGCACCTGGAGAGTCCAGCTCTCGCCGACCGGAAGCGGTTCCTTGCTCTCCACCATCAGGGCGTTGGGCCGCACGTCTTCAGGCTTGGGCTGGATTTTCCCGCCGGTGGCCAGCTCGTCCCAAGTCGGTGCATACTCCACATAACGACGGCGGAAATCCTTGCCGGTCGCCAGTCTAGCCTTCACCGCCGCTCGGGTGCCATCCTTGCTAATAAAGAACATCTGTGTCTCGGCAGCCGCGACATCAACCGTATCCGAAAACTGAAGCAGATACCGCGGCACCCGCTGCTGGACGCCAAATTGGCCATATCCATAATTGGAATACTCGCGCAACTGGGTGACCAAGCGGAACCCTTCCGTCTTGGATTCATCGAACTCCTCAGCCTCGACCTCCTTGCCCGTTGCGTCCTTTAGACCTGCGCGGAGCTTAAACTTGTAGGTCGTAGCAAAAGCGGGCGGCTGGGTGAACCGGAACTGACCGCTCCGGGTGCTGGTCCACTTGAACTCGCCGGTGATGGCCGGATCGCCGACCAGCGGCGATTCCTTCTCCACCGACCCGACTCGGGCTTTGTCGACCATGGGGGTCTCGAATCGGAGTTCGAGAGTCGAGGAAGGATTGATGGTTTCCGGGGTGATGACCAGTTCGGCAGCGGGCGTATGGCTCGCAAGGATGAGGCTGAGGACAGCAAGAAGCGATGACTTTTTCATGGGAATCGGGGACGGATAGGTAAGATGCCTCGCGCCCCGGATCGACCCGAAGCTCGCACGACATCGAAATACTAATGTGGATAATGCGAGACCCGTGACGTGAAATCGAGTGGAAAAATATGAAAAAATGAACCTGCGGCACCCTGAAAGAAATTTATGGAATCGTATTGACAAAGCCAGATGAATTTATGCGATACCCTTGCATCTGCTGCCTCACAAGTTCCGACAACAACCCCACGGTTCGCATGACAATGCCTCCGGTGGAACAAGCCGGCTCTTGAACAAAAGCTTCTCGCGTGTTCAACTCCGCGTGTGTCAGGCTTTCTCACCTTCGAAAACATCACCAAATCCTTCGGCGTCCAGCGTGCTGTGGATGATGTGACGCTCGACATCGCGCGCGGTGAAGTTTTCTCGCTGCTCGGCCCCAGTGGCTGCGGCAAGACCACACTGCTCCGGCTCGCCGCAGGTTTCGAGTCCCCGGACAGCGGACGAATTCTTCTCGATGGCCGCGACATCACCTCGTTGCCACCCGAGAAGCGCCCAGTGAACACGGTGTTTCAGAAC
>JAIOQF010000042.1 GCA_021413535.1 Verrucomicrobiota bacterium | reverse complement strand
GGACTGCAGAGCCTGGATTCTCACGGGCCAATTCAATAACCGACCTCTCGCCTGCATCCAACGTGATCGTGAGAAGGGGATCTGGAGGACTCGTAGAACGTAAGATTTTCAACCAAGACGCATCGCGGAAAGCCAACGCACCGGGGAGTGTGCCTTGTTCGATCTGAATCTCATCTGCAACTGCTCCTGGGACAATCACCTCCACAAAGAGTTCTTTTAAAAGGCGAAGTTCACCGATGCTGCCAAGCGCAATCAAAGGCCCCGCATCACAGATGATGATTCCCGTCATTTCTTGCCTGGGAACTCCCCCTCAAATTCCGCACGGATTTCTTCGTCGCTCCAATCCACTGTGGCTGCGCCCCAGCGATGACACGTTAGCATGAATTCTACTCGAGGAATGCCAGCGAGCTTGGCGGCCTGGCCCGATGTGAGTTTTTTCATCTCGAACAATTTCACGGCCGATGCCATGCTCACATCCTGTGCAAAATGCTCTGCATCGGTGCCCATCACGGGCAGCCAGGCTTCGGGGTATTCAACGACGACGGCACTCATGCGCGGACTATACCTCGACTCGCGAGCATTGCCAAGCCTTCACTCATCGTTCCAGCGCTGCGTGATTCCCTGATAGGTGTCAATTCTCCGGTCGCGGAAGAACGGCCAGATGCGGCGGAAGTCCTCCACGGCCTTCAGATCGCAGGGCACGATCATCACATCTTCGTCAGTGGCGGAAGCCTTGGACACAATCTCGCCATAGGGATTGGCCACAAAACTCTGGCCCCAGAATTCGCTTTCTTCTTCGATGCCAACGCGATTCACTGCGGCGACATAACAGCCATTGGCCACTGCATGCCCGCGTTGCACGGTCTCCCAAGCGCCGTGCTGCGCCTGGCCCAGTTCAGCCTTCTCACTTTTGAGCCAGCCAATTGCTGTGGGATAAAATAGTATCTCTGCGCCCTGCATCGCCGTGAGCCGCGCCGCCTCCGGATACCACTGATCCCAGCAGATGAGCACGCCGATCTTCGCAAACTTCGTCTGCCAGACGCGATAACCGAGGTCGCCGGGCGTGAAGTAGAATTTTTCATTGAAGCCCGGATCTTCCGGGATGTGCATCTTGCGATACTTGCCGAGGAACGCGCCATCGGCATCCAGGATCGCGGCCGTGTTGTGATACAAACCCGGTGCGCGTTTCTCAAAGAGTGATGCAATGATGACGATGCCCAGCTCCCGCGCCAGATCGCCGAACTGCTTCGTCGTATCACCCGGCACCGGCTCCGCCAGATCAAAAAGTGCGGTGTCCTCGCGTTTGCAGAAATAGGGCGTGAGGAACAATTCTTGAAGACACACAATGTTCGCGCCGCGCTTCGCCGCATCGCGAACAAGCGCGACGGTGCGGCGGAGATTGTCCGTCCTGTCGTCTGTGGCGTGAGTTTGAATCAGGCCGAGGTTCACCTTGCTCATGCCTGATGAAAGAATGAATTGAGCGCGATGCAAACGGAACTCAACGGAAAGACTGGAGAAGATGCGAATTCCGCGCTTTAGCAAGGGCATGAAAGGACAAATCATCATCGCCCTGACGGCATGCCTGTTGCTCGCCAGTTGCGCCGACAAGCGGCATCGCCTCGTGGTCAGCGTCGCGCAGCAGCGCATGGCGCTCTTTGACGAAGGGAAATTCGTCACCATGTTTCCAGTCAGCACATCGAAATTCTGCCTCTCGAACACGCCCGGCTCCTATGGCACGCCACTGGGACGACTCGAAATCGCCAAGAAAATCGGCGACGGCCAGCCCGCCGGAATGAAATTTACCAGCCGTCAGCCCACGGGCGAGATCGTCCAGCCGAATGCACCCGGTCGCGACCCCATCGTCACTCGCATCCTTTGGTTGAAGGGCAAGGAATCGTGGAATGACAACAGTTACGACCGCAACATCTACATTCACGGCACCGCCGAGGAATATAAACTTGGCCAGCCTGCGAGTTACGGCTGCGTGCGCATGGCATCCCAGCACGTTCTCTGGCTCTACGATCAAATCGGAACCGGTGCCCGCGTCGATATTCTTCCCGGGCCGCTGCCGCCGCCAGATCAGCTTCCACCGTGATTGAGCATCCCGCTTGCGCATCGCGTCAGTCGTGCGTTGTTCCCCGCCCTCAAATCCCCATTTAACGACTCATGTCCGCCGATAAAAAAGACACCGCCTTCATGGAAAAACTCGTAAGCCTCTGCAAGCGTCGCGGCTTTATTTATCAATCCAGCGAAATCTACGGTGGCATCGGCGGTTTCTGGGACTACGGCCCGCTCGGCGCAGAACTCAAACGCAACCTGCGCGAAGCTTGGTGGAAAGCCATGACCCGCGAGCGCGAAGACGTGGTTGGACTCGATGCGACGATCATCATGCATCCCGCGATCTGGAAGGCGAGCGGCCACGTGGACACGTTCGCGGACATGATGCGCGAGTGTTCCCTCACCAACAAACGCGTGCGAGCCGATCACGTCGAGCCGCAGGCAGGCACGGTGATGAAGTTCAGCGGAGCCCATGCGCCTACGGAATGGAGGCTCGACCGCTCGTATACCGTGCTGATGAAGCAGGGCGAGCACATCGAGAGTTTTCGCAAGCGTGTGCGGCAGTTGATTGCACAAGGAGCTGGAGCCGCAGCCGGCAAGGTCGAGGAGATCACCTTGCTCGGCGAGGAAAAGATCGACGTCATCGAGGGTTCGGTCGATTTCCATCCCGAAACCGGCGGACTCTTAAACGAAGCCCGCCCGTTCAATCTCATGCTCAAGACTTATGTGGGCCCCACGGCGACCGAGGCGGACGTTGCCTACCTTCGCCCCGAGACCGCGCAGGCGATCTTCGCACAATTCAAGAATGTGCTCGATTCCTCGCGTGTAAAGGTTCCCTTCGGCATCTGCCAGATCGGCAAGGCCTTCCGCAACGAAGTCACGCCGAAGAACTTCACCTTTCGCTCGCGTGAGTTTGAACAGATGGAGCTCGAGTTCTTCATCAAACCTGATGAAGCTATCGAGATCATTCACGGTGCTATCGCGCCGTGGAGCAGGGATACCGATCTCAGCACGCCGCAGCCCAACTGGGGCTGGGAACTCTGGCACCGCTACTGGGTCGATCAACGCACGAAGTTCTATGCCAGCATCGGCCTCGGCCCGGATGTTCTGGAGTATTTCGAGCAACCCAAGGAGGACCTCGCGCATTACGCCCGCGCTTGCGTGGACATTTTGTTCAAATTTCCATTCGGCACTGACGAACTGGAAGGCATCGCTGCGCGCGGAGACTTCGATTTAGGCCAGCATCAAAAGCACAGCGGCAAACCACAGGAGTTCTTCGACGACGAACTCAAGGCCGCCGTTGCGAAGCTGAGCGACGAACAAAAAGAAGCGATGATACAGAAGCGACTCGCCTCGGAAAACACGAAGACCAAGGGTGCTCCAATGAACGAAGCAGACGTGCGCGCCTGGTTTGACCGTCTTTTCAAAGGCAATTATGTGCCACATGTCATCGAGCCGTCCGCTGGTCTCGACCGCCTTGCGCTCGCGGTCTTGTCCCAAGCTTTCGATGAATCAGAGAAGACTGACGACAAAGGCAAAAAGGAATTCATCACTGTGATGCGCATCCATCCGCGCATCGCACCAATCAAGGTCGGCGTGTTCCCGCTGGTGAAGAACAAACCCGAAATTTTGGCCAAAGCGCGTGAAGTTTATGGACTGCTCAAAAAGCACCTGAACTGTTTCTGGGACGAAACCGCCAGCATCGGTCGTCGTTACGCCCGTCAAGACGAAGCAGGCACACCCTTCGGCGTCACCATCGACTTCGACACGCTCGGCGAGAAAGGCCCCGAACTGCTCGACACCGTGACCGTGCGCGAGCGCGATTCCCAGAAGCAGGAGCGCATCGCCATCAAGGATTTGCTGGCGTATCTGCTGGAGAAGATCAGCTGACTGATCGCCGATGACATTTCGCCAGTTCCGCACCTCCCTGCGTGAGCAGGCCACGCCAAAAGTTGCCGCAGTAGCACGGAGTTTTTTCAAGACCGGCCCCGGCGATTACAGCGAGGGCGACAAGTTCCTAGGCCTGAAAGTGCCGCAGGTGCGCGCCCTCGTGAAGCAGAGCGATGCCCTATCTGAAGACAACATGCTCCTGCTGCTGCAATCGAAATGGCACGAGGAACGACTCTGCGCTTTGCTGATCATGGTGCGTCGATTTGAAAAAGCGAAGCAGAATCAATCTGTCCGTGCGCACCTGGTAAAACTCTATCTGGTGAACACACGTTGCATCAACAACTGGGATCTCGTCGATACCAGCGCGCCCCAGCTTCTTGGAGTGTGGCTGCTAACGCACGACCGGACTATTCTGGATCGGCTTGCACGATCAAAGATGCTTTGGGAGCGTCGGATCGCCGTGATCGCAACGCAGACCTTCATTCGCGCAGGCCAGTTCGATGACACCCTGCGGATGGTGCGCCGTCTGCTGGGCGACCAGCACGATCTCATGCACAAGGCTTGCGGCTGGATGCTGCGGGAAGTTGGCAAACGTGACAAACCCATGCTTGTGTGTTTCCTGGAAAACCACGCTCCGCAGATGCCGCGCACCATGCTGCGCTACGCCATTGAGCACTTTCCCAAAGCGGAGCGGTTGCACTTTATGCGGTTCCGTGTTCTCAACTGCTCATGACCATCGTCTGGATCAACAAACGCAACTGGAAGCATCCGGGGCCCATCGTAAACATGGGCGTGCGCAATGCGCATTCGTTCGCCAGCATCGGATTGACCTCGCATCTTTTTCTCGGCGAAGGCTCCACGAGCGACAACACCGAGGAAGACCTGCGCAGTTTTTATGCCCTGGAGCCGCTGCCGAATTTCACCGTTCATCGCGTGCCGCGTCGCGGCGGTCTGCTGGGAAGCGCGAGCGCATCTATTCGGAAAGCCGGAGTGCGCCTGATCCAAGAGCTGACGCTGGTTTTTTACCACGACTGGCTTGGATGTGCCGTGGCGCTCGTGTCAGAGGCTTTTACGAACTGCATGACCTCTACGCGGATCTGTCCTGGCGCGAACGCAAACCGAGGGCCAGAGACTTGCGTGAAAAATGGCTGGAGCGACTCTTGCTGCCGCGCATTTCGGGCCTTGTCTGCATCACTCGGGAGATGGAGAAACGTTACCGGCAGATTTTCCCCCAACAAGCCACCATCGCCTGGCCGCTGGGCACTGACTTGCTGTCTGCCGCCGATGTGGAAGCGCGGCGGAAGTCGCGCACGATTTTCTATGTGGGCCACATGCACGGGCCCAAGGGAGTTTCGTTTCTGCAAAAGGCCGCCATCACGCTGGCAGGTCAGGGCGTGCGCACGGAATTCTGGGGCGGATATGAAAAAGATGCGGAACGCATTCGCCAGGCGGCAGCATCCCGGGGTCTGAGCCATTGGATCGAGGCCGTGCCCTTTCAACCGCCCGCGATGCTCCGCGCAGCGCTGGCAGAACGCGCCAGTCTGGGCGTAGTGATGCTGGCCGACACCTACTATAATCGTTATCTTACCTGCCCGGTGAAAGCGCTGGATTATCTCTCTCACGGCATCCCGGCGCTCGGCACCGATATTCCTTCGGTGCGCGAAGTGCTGGATGATTCAGGAACTTACGTCACTGAAGGAGATCAAAAAGCTTTTGTCGGCTCGGCTCTGCGGCTGTTGGATGATCCCGTCGCGTATGCGGAAGCGGTGAACCGCACCCGCGCCCGCGCCGGTCAACTCTCCTGGCAGGAACGGGCCCGCGCCTTGGCTGATTTCGCCCGGAGCCGCTTTTAAATTCAGACTCACTTTTTCTGCATCGGAATTTCGCGAATCACGCGCCGGTCAATTTCATGAAAAGCTTTCCCATCGAAAAGGATGCGCTCGAACTCCACCTCGATTTTCTTCACCCCGGGCTCACCATGGTAAGTTTTTTCATGACTGTGAGTTGAGTAAACATAGGCGTGCAGCGGCGGAGAGAGAAAATGCAGCGTCTTGGTCAGCGCTCCATGCTGCGCCTGGTAATTCTTCATCCAGGTGCGGAGAAACTCATCGAACTGCGGAATGCGTTTCGCCTCGCGGACGGGTTTCTCCGTAACAGTGCCCAGCTTCTGAATCATCGGGCGCGCATTCTCGACCGTTTTGATTCCCCGCATCTGATGGGCCGGCTCCCACTCATGAATGGCTCCAAACGTTCGCGTGAGTATCTTTTCCCCACCGGCACCATCCTCTTGGAGATGGAGAAAATGAAACTGCGCCTGAATCATCGGAAAGTCATAAGGCTCGAAAAATGTTGGCGTGATGTAAAGCCGGCGACCGTCCTCCATCACCGCATGCAGCGCGTATCGCTCCGTGATTTGGGAATCAAACCAGGCCAGCTTGCTCGCCTTGTGCGAATGCGCCGTGACCAGCATGTAAATCATGGAGCATAACATTACCGGCAGTGAGAACAAAGCGATGCCGCCGGAGCGCGCGGCGGCGGCATCGTCCTGCGGTTCCTGATGCCAGAAAGCCGCCACGATGGCCGCCTGAGTCAGAATCCAGTTCCAAAAGGTATCGCCAGAAAACACATAAATTCCCATGTGCAGCATCGCGCGGCCCGCCGCCAGAAACACAAACCAGCGGCGATTCCAAAAAGCCGTCAGGAGCGCCACCTCGATGAAGATCACGAATAACTTCAGCGGCACCGCGAAGGCTTGCAGCGACTCATGCAATCGAATCACGCCCGCTTGATCCCACAATAGATTCCATCCGTAAAGAAAAGTGGAGATGGTCAGATGGTAGAGATCATCATGGAGCGCCCAGTCCGCCCAGTGCTGGCCGATTTTCAACTTCGCGAGCCCAGGCAGCCAGTAGTGAATCAGATTCGCTCCAATAAAAACCACCGTGAGCATCGGCAGCCGGTTCGGCAGCCAGCGCAGCAGCCAGGGGCGGGCCAGTCCCGCCGCAGCGATCATATACGACATGTCCAGGATCATCTTGCGATTCGTGGATTCAGCATCGGCGAGTCCGGTGCCCTGCCATTGCAGATAACTTTGCATCACCGCGAATATTAAAGCCGGGAAGAAGGAGGGTCTTCTCAGGGTCGCCGCTCCCAGCAAAAGGATCACCAGTCGATCCAGCAAGTGAGCCCGACCATAAAAAAAGTTGTAGGGGTAGAGCGCCGTTGTCCAAACCAGAATAAAGAGGATCGCCCAGACCACGTAATGCAATCTCCCGCCGGGAAAGAAACCGCGCCACGATTGCCATTCACGATTTTGCCAGGCGAAGATGCCGCCCAGCACCACGCCCAACCAGAATCGTCCATCGCCCAGGCTGCGCAGCAATCCAGACCACAGGAACGACCTGGAACGGAAATCTGGCGTCACCATCGACTCCAACGGAATCCGCACCAGGCAGTAAAGGCCAAAAAGTCCGCCGAGGATCAGCAGCATCTGCAAACAGGAAACCCAAGGGAACGAACGTGCCGGAGAGCCTGTTGCAGCAAAAGTCGAGGAAGTCATCGGCGTTATCTTGGCACGAATAATCTCGCTGTGCCAGTCATGATGCCTTCATGTCTATGTGCTTAAATTTAAGCAATACTCCACGCTACCAGATACCGAGCCCCTCCATGGTGCGCGTGACGTTGCCAGCCCAGTCCTTGTTCGCGGCAGGACTCGCGGGACTCGGATGGAGAATGCGGGCAACTTTGAGTTTCGGAAAATGAGGCTGCAATAGTTTGGCTCGACCCTCGGCGAAACCACCGACGCCGATAAGCCATTCAGGCTGGAGAATCTCCACGACACGGCGCAGATGCGCGTCACAAGCGGCAAACACAGGTTCCATCTCCGACGCGCTGACTTTGTCTGGAGTGACATTGGCACCAGACTTGGCCATGAAAACCAGCGGGCAGTAATTGGTCACAAAATGATCCTTAAAAAAAAGATCCGCGGCCCCATAACGCTGGGCGAACAAGCCCCAGAGTCTGCGGCCGCTGACTTCGCTCTTATCACAATCAAATCCCAGGATGGGCCGCTTGGGATGCTCGCGCGCTGGTTTGCTGACTGCCGCACGGATGCTCATCCAGTCGCGCACGGCTGCAATTTCACCAAAGGGCACACCAGTCTGGGCCATGCCAAAGGGGCCAGGATTCATGCCGAGAAAAACTATTTTCTTCAAGCCACCACCGAAGCGCGAGAGATAAATCTCATGCGCAGTGCGGGCATATTCGAGCGGATCATAGACGTGCGCGACTGGATCACTAAAGCTCAAGGTCCGCAGCGCATCTGACAGGGAGCGGGCTGCATCAATGATCTCCTCGTGGGATTTTACCATTTGCTGCCCGGATGCTTGAAATAGTGTTCGGCAAACTTGAGTGCCTGTTCCGCGTGCTGGTCTGGAGTCATGTTGAAAGGCCAGAGAATAACCTCACAAATGTCGCCAGTGAAAGACGTGTTCGGCCAAGATACATTGATCTCGCTCAGCGCGGTGAAACCGGGAGGCATGGGGCAATCGCTGGATTTTTTTTCACCGTCGGCGCCATTCCGAACCGTGAGCGTGATTTTTTTAAACTCGGGATCCGCCCGCAAACTGACGAGGCTGAAAACACTGGGGGTTTTGCCACTAATTTTGCACATGTAAGCAATTTGCTTTCCCTTGGGCGGCTGCACGCTGGCGGTAGCGCGATACTCATTATTGGGAAAGGCCTGCAATTGAATCCATTGCTGGCCGCTTTTGTCCTGGAGCCGGAGAACCGTAGCTTCTTTGTTCGTTATCTGGGGACGCACGATCAAAAAAATCGTCATTCCTTTGTCCTTCACATTGATGCCAAAAGGATAGTCAATTACATTCACTGGGCCGGCCACATGCGACATGCAATTGGCAGCCTCGAAGCGCAACAGGCTGATTTTTTTATTCAATTCATTCGGTTGTTCTACGAGTTGCCTGGGGCAGCTTTCCTTCCGTCGGACACATGGACTGAGGACGGCATCACCCGCCAAGGACGAAAGATCGTGCCAGTTCATGATCAGATCGCCGGGCTTCGCAGGACTAATACTCGCGCCAGGCTCCGACCAAGCCTCCATTTTTTCGCCGGATACCCAGCGAATGATGGAGCCATCCACCAGGGCATCCGGCGGCAGCAGCCTGAGCGCATCGGCTGCTCCGCCGTGCATTTTACTATAAAGAAAAATACCGCCGCCAATCAGTGCGACGACGCCGCTGACGATATAGAGCCAAGCCAGACTGCTCTTGGCCCGAGGCAGCGGTGCTGCTTCGAATGAACCATTGTCCGGCTGTGCCACCGGATGAATCGATCCCGCCGGAGACAACACCACCGGGCGCTGCGGTTGAATCGAACTCGCACTGCGCGGTGTCACTGATCCCGTCGCGGGGCGCCCTACTCCACTGGAGATCGGAGTAGCCGGGGCCACTTGGTTGACTGCGGGCTCGCTGATCCCCCCTTCGGCGGCCAGTCCGCGCAGTGAATCGAGCGCCTGTTGCGCATTCGCAGGCCGATCCCCGGGATCGCTGTTCATCAGCCACATCACCCAGTCGCAGAGTCGCGAAGGCAGATCAGGGCGCAGATCGTGCAGGAGCGTGACCTCGTGCTTCAGGTGCAAATCCATTACCTCGGCCACCGATGCCGCTTGAAATGGACGCTGGCCGGACAGCGCCTGATAATAGACACAGCCGAGCGAATACAAATCTGTGCGACCATCCAGCGGCTTGCGGAGAAACTGCTCCGGCGCCATGTAAAATATGGAACCAAGAATGTGTCCGCGATGATCTTCCGTCTGTTTTTTCGCGCCATACGAAAGTCGCGCCAGGCCGAAGTCCACGATCTTGATCTGCAGGCGCCCGCCGGGCAGCCGTTTCACCTTCATGTTTTCCGGTTTCAGATCACGGTGCAAAATGCTCTGGCCATGCGCGGAGAGCACCCCTTCCAGCGTCTGGGTGGCCAGTTCAAAAAAATCACCGACATTAACCTTGCTGCCCA
>JAIOQF010000041.1:953-10602 GCA_021413535.1 Verrucomicrobiota bacterium | reverse complement strand
GGCCGGGTCCCATGGATCTGATTCCCGATTTCGTCGCGCGCAAAAAGGGCACACAGAAAGTTTCGTATCTCCATCCCCTGCTTGAAGAAGTAAGCAAAGAGACCTTCGGCATTCTCGTCTATCAGGAACAGGTGCAACAGGCGGCCAATCTTCTCGCCGGCTACACTCTTGGTGCTGCGGACGTGTTGCGTCGCGCAATGGGCAAAAAGAAGAAGGAGGAGATGGAAGAGCAGCGGGCAATTTTCGTGAAAGGCTGCAAGGAGACGAACGACATCACCGACAAGCGCGCCAACGACATCTTCGACTTGCTGGAAAAATTCGCGGGCTACGGCTTTAACAAGTCGCACTCTGCCGCCTACGGCATCGTCACCTATCGCACCGCCTATCTGAAGGCGAACTACCCAGTCGAATTCATGGCGGCCACGCTGTCCTATGAAATCAACAACACCGACAAGATCTCCGGCTTCGTCAGTGAATGCCAGCGCATGGGCATCGCGATCCTGCCACCGGACGTGAACAAAAGCTCTCTCAAGTTCGCTCCGGAAACCACTGGGGACTCGAAGACGCCCAATTCCATTCACTATGGCCTCTCCGCGATCAAGAACGTAGGCGAAAAGGCCATGGAGGCCGCGATCGCCGAACGCAAAGCGAACGGCGTCTTCAAAGATGCGGATGATTTTGTTTCGCGCCTCGACTCCACCTTGATCAACAAGCGAATGCTGGAGTCGCTCATTAAAGTCGGCGCGCTCGACTTCGGCGGCGAGCACCGCGCCTCATTGTTCAACCGCATGGACCAGATGCTCAGTGATGCGGCATCGCAGCAGAAACAGCAGCGCAGCGGTCAGATCAGCCTGTTTGACGATGCCGCGATGACCGCCACGCGCAGCAGTTCCCGCGTGCGAGAAGATGTGCCCGAATGGAGCAAGGAGGAAGTGATGGTCTTTGAAAAGGAACTGCTGGGCTTTTACGTCTCCGGACATCCACTCGACAAGTATCGCGGCGTCTTCGACAGCCCAAAAGTGACTCGACTGGCCGACCTTGAATTGGTCACTGACAAAAGCGGCAGTGTGCACTGTGCCGGCTTCATTCAGAAGATGGACATCAAGTTTACGAAGAAGGACAACCGCGCGTTCGCCACCTTTACGCTGGAAGATTTTTCTGGAACCTCGGAAGCCATTGCCTGGAACGAGTCCTATGAAAAATACAAGGAGCTCATCAAAGACGGCGCTGCCATCGGAGTTCGCGCGCGCTGCAAAAAAGACGACCGCACCGAGGCTATCATGCTCATCGTTCAGGAAATCAAACCCCTGAAACCGAAAGCCGCCAAGCAAAATAGCACAGTGCCCAACGGAATCCCGGTCAACGGTGATCATGCCCCGCTCGTGCTCACCCTCGATGGCAGCCGGCACGGTGCGAACGATCTTGAAGCCATCGGACAAACGCTGGCAGCGCATCCGGGTGCCGTCGAGATTCACTTCAATATTCGATTGCCGTCCGGAAAAGCCGTAAAGCTTGCCGCCGCCCCGGAGTGGTGCGTGGAAGATTGTGATTCACTGCGCGACGGTTTGGAAGCGTGGCTCAAGTAAACTGGGATTATTTACACCCAGATGACGCTGTGATGGCTTCGGAATAAACATCCTCCATGGCCGCGATCTGCGTCTCGCTCCCAAACTTTGCCCGCAAAGACGCAGCAGCATTTTCCGAACAACACGAAAGAAGTGACGCATCACTCATCATGCGCATAATCGCGGCGGCCAGTTCTTCCGGCGAGTGCTCTGACACTAGGAGTCCGTCGTGTTCGTTCGTCACCGCCTCGGGAATCCCACCGTGCCACGTGGCCACCACCGGCAGTCCGGTGGCCATGGCTTCGAGCATCGAATTCGGGATGCCTTCCTGATCATCAGCCTTGGTCTTCTCGCTCGGATGGAGAAACAGATGCGCGCGCCGGTATTCTGCGATGAGCTGCTCCTGCGTCAGCCAGCCGGGCACCTCGACATTCCCGCTCAAGCCAAGCTGCGCCACGACCTCAACGATCTTCTCGCGCAAGGGCCCGTCGCCGCAGATGAGATAACGAAAGTGCGGGAAGCGGCGCTTCACGATGGTCAGCGCCTCCAGCGTGGTCAGGATGCCCTTTTTTTGGATCAACCGACAAGCCTGGATGAAGCGCCATTGCCCGTCGGCAGGCGGTGTGCGCACGGCGGGGATGAGGTGCTCCAGCGGGATGGGTGTGCGGTTGAGCCGCAGTTTCTCACGCGGACACCCAAGCTTTTCCAGTTTCGTCAGGAGCGATTCGCTGCGCGCCATGACCAGCTTCGCCTCAGCGAAAACGATCTTCAACTTTTCCGCGTAGCCGTTTCTGTCGAGGAACTTCGACACATCCACACCATGGAAAGAAACCACCCAGGGCCCGCCCCATGCTTGGAGCATTTCCAAATAATGCACCGCTTTATGTCCGTAATAGACATGCACGAGATCCGGCTTGTCGCTCTTCAACAAGGTGACGAGGTCGTATGGGTAGTATGGCTGCACCTGCTTGTTAATCGGAAACGGCGGCGGCCATTGCTTCACCACGTATTTGAACCAGAATCGCAAGATAAAGTTCCCGCGCAGCCGAGGCCGCGCGAGTTTCTTCAGAGTCACAACCGGCTCGAACGGAAACATCTCCTCGTTTCTATGCAACTGGGTGTAGACCTTGGTGCGCCACCGACGCAGCCCCGTCACCTGACGATAGATGCTCTGCATCTCCGGCTTCAAAAATGTGCCGCAGAGCGAGATGACCAGCGGGCGGGTGTCGGCGGCGTCAGGCATGTTGCTTCAAGGCTATGGCTTCATCATAGACTGACTCTAGCTTCGCAATCTGCGCGACAGCCGCAAAATTCTCCCGGACATCTTCCGCCGCTGACGCACTCAGACGTGACCAACGATGGTCGTCTGTCGCCAGACTGATCATTGCCTCGTGCAGAGCAGCGCGGTCGCGTTCGGCAACCAGAATGCCACTCACTCCATCACGCACGGCCTCAGGAATGCCGCCGTGCTGCGTGGCAATGACAGGCAAACCCGTAGCCATAGCTTCCAACATGGAGTTGGGCACGCCCTCCTGATTCTGATCATCAGTCATCCGGCTCGGATGCAGGAAAACATGCGAACGCTGATACAGTTCGCAGAGTTCCGAACCGTTGAGGAATCCGGCAAATGTCACCTTGTCTTGCAGACCGAGTTCATCGCGCAGCTTCTCCAAATCCATGCGAAGCGGCCCATCCCCCGCAATCGTAAAGTGCGCCTGCGGGAACCTCGCACTGAACATCGCGAACGCATGAAGCGCATCGTCGATCCCCTTCTTCTCGATCAAACGGCAGGCCTGCACGAAGCGCCACCCGCCATCGGTCGGTGCTGTGCGCGACACGAATGAAAACTGTTGCAATGGGATGCCGGTGCGATTCATACGCAGCTTGTTTTCCGGACAGCCCAGTTCCCGCAATCGATCCAGCAGCGAATCGGATCGCGCCAGCACCAGCGTGCTGGCATGGAGCACGTCGCGCAGCTTGGATTCGTAACTCGAATCATGCGCGCGAGTCTGGATGTCCATGCCGTGAAACGAAACCACGACCGGTTGAGGCCAGCGCTGAATAAACGGCAGCAGATGCACGCCGGTATGCCCGAAATAAACATGCATCAAGTCGGCGTGCCTGCGATCCAACAATCGCGCAAGCACGCCGTATTCGCCGCGATAAACGATGGGCGCTTCCCGCCGGATATATTTCAGCCAAAAGCGCCGGATGAAATTGCTCCGCACGCCGGGCGCGAGTTCCACTCCGCCTTCGGGCATGGGATACATGTCCGCATTCTGGCGCTCCTTGCAGATCACGAAGGTGTCGTAGCGCCGCAGACCGGTGATCTGCCGGAAGATGTGGCGCATCTCCGGCTTCAGGAAGGTCGTGCAATAACTGGCGACAGTCGGCATGTCTCACTCCACATCGTGTGCGATCACCTTCGCGAGATGGGCGACCAGCTTGTCCATGCCTGTGCCTTCGTTGGCGGAAACTGGAAATATTTTCACGCGCTTGAAGCGATCCTTCAGACGCGAAACATTCTCATCCGCCTCCGGCAGATCCATCTTGTTGGCCAGGATACACCAGGGGCGCTTGGACAACTCCTCGGAATAAAGTTTGATCTCGGTGCGCAGAGTTTCGATGTCTTTCACCGGATCACGCGCCTCGCTTCCAGCGGCATCCACCACGAAAAGCAAAAGACGACAGCGCATAATGTGGCGCAGGAAATCGTGACCCAGACCCACGTTGGCATGAGCACCTTCGATCAGGCCAGGAATGTCCGCCACCGTGCCGCGGCTGTTCTCACCAAAGATGACGACGCCCACATGAGGTTGCAGCGTGGTGAACGGATAATTCGCGATCTTCGGCCGGGCGGCGGACAATTTGGTGAGCAGCGTGGACTTGCCGGCATTGGGGAAACCAACCAGTCCGGCATCCGCGATGCTCCGCAGTTCAAACATGAAGTATCCCTCCTCACCCGGCAGGCCCGGCGTGCACTCACGTGGAGCCTGGTTGGTGGGCGATTTGAAATGATCGTTGCCTTTGCCGCCGCGTCCGCCTTTGCAGAGGACAAATTTTTGACCGACCTCGGTCAAGTCGGCGAAATGTTCTTGTCTCATCTCCCCATCCTCATCTTCCACCATGCGGCTGATGACCAGTCCCGCCGGCACCCGGAAGATGCCATCCTTCCCCGCCTTGCCGTAGCAGAGCGACCCTTGACCGGCCGTTCCAGCCTCTGCAGCCAGCCTGCTGTTGTAGAAGAAATTGCGCAGACTGTCGGTGCTATTGTCGACGACCAGGATCACATCTCCACCCTTCCCGCCATCGCCTCCATCCGGGCCGCCTTTGGGCCGGAATTTCCCACGGTGAAAATGCACGATGCCATCCCCGCCTTTTCCGGCGCGGGCGAATACTTTGATATGATCTACAAACACCCGGGCAGTATCCAGAGAACGTGCGAAGCGTCAATGCCTTGCAGCTTGCACGTTCTCGTTCCGGAATCTAATCTCGCCCCCATGGCCAAACTTCTCCGCATCCTTCTCTGGATAGGCATCTCAGCTCTGGGGGCAGCATCAGTCGCAGTTTCTGCATTTCATCGCGGCGAAACCATCAACGCCATGTGGCTGGTCGTGGCCGGACTCTGCGCCTTCGCGGTAAGCTACCGCTTCTACAGCAAGTGGCTGGTGACTAAGGTGCTCATGCTCGACGAACACCGCGCGCCGCCTGCAATCACGAACAACGACGGAAAAGATTTTGTGCCGACCCACAAGTGGGTAGTATTCGGCCATCACTTCGCGGCTATCGCCGGACCTGGACCGTTGGTGGGACCGGTGCTGGCGGCGCAGTTCGGTTATCTGCCGGGGATGCTCTGGATTCTGATCGGAGCCACGCTGGGCGGCGGCGTGCATGACGCGGTGGTGCTCTTTGCCTCGATGCGACGCGGTGGAAAATCACTGGGTCAAATGCTCAAAGAAGAAATCAATCCCGTCGTCGGGACTTTGGCGATGATCAGCCTGCTGGCGATCATGACCATCCTGCTGGCCGTCCTGGGCCTCGTGGTGGTCAACGCTCTAGCCGACAGCCCTTGGGGTCTCTTCACCATCGCGGCGACCATTCCGCTGGCATTGCTCATGGGCTGCGCCCTGCGCTATACGAAAGCCGGCATCTCCAGCGTCAGCGTGGCCGGAGTCGTTGGCCTGCTGCTGGCGGTATGGGGCGGAAAATATCTCAAGGAATGGGGCTTGGAAGATGCCTTCACACTGCAAGGCACATCACTCGCCTGGAGCATCATGATCTATGGCTTCGCCGCATCCGTGCTGCCAGTTTGGTTGCTGCTGGCACCGCGGGATTATTTGAGCACGTTCATGAAACTCGGAACTGTGGCTGTGTTGGGTCTGGTTATCATCTGGGTGGCACCGCTGCTGCAAATGCCGAAGCTCACGAGCTTCATCCATGGCGGAGGGTTGATCGTGCCGGGTCCAGTGTTCCCGTTTGTCTGCATCACCATTGCCTGCGGTGCAGTGTCGGGATTTCACTCGCTCATCTCCTCTGGCACCACGCCGAAACTCTTGGACAATGAGAAGGCCATCCGCGTGGTCGGCTACGGGGCGATGATCACAGAAATGCTCGTGGCCCTGCTTGCGCTGGTGTCCGCCTGCGCGCTGGAGCCCGGTCAATACTTCGCCATCAACAGCGCGAAAGGTGTCGAGCCCGCCGCTGTCGTCGCCAAGGTAACGTCAGCGGGTTTCCCCGTCACGGAAGCAGGCATGGCAACGCTGGCGACGGAGCTGGGCGAGAAGACCATGTTCGGCCGCGCCGGAGGTGCACCGACTTTTGCAGTCAGCCTGGCGCACATGTTCTCGCGCTTCTTACCCGGCGAGGGCATGATGAGCCTGTGGTATCACTTCGCGATCATGTTCGAGGCCTTGTTCATCCTCACGACTTTGGACGCCGGCACCCGAGTGGGACGATTCATATTGCAAGATCTGCTGGGGCAAATCTGGAGGCCGCTGGGGAATACGAGCTCATGGTTCGGCAATCTCTTTTGCAGCACGCTGTTCGTGTCTGGCTGGGGCTGGTTCATGTATCAGGGAGTGGTCGATGAAAACGGCGGCATCAAAAGCCTGTGGCCGCTTTTCGGCGTGGCCAATCAGTTGCTTGCGGTCATTGCCTTCGCGCTCGGCACCACGGTTCTCATCAAGATGAATCGCGTGCGCTATATCTGGACCACGTTGGTTCCGTTGATCTATCTGCTCACGGTCACGCTCACCGCGGGGCTGATGCTCATCTTCAATGAAAAGTTCGGCTTTCTCGCACAAGCCGCCAAATTGAAAATGCAAATCGCCGCTGGCGTTCAGGAGCCGGCGCTGTCGGTGCTGCACAAGAAACTTTTCAATCAGTATCTCGATGCCGGTGTCGCCGGACTCTTTCTCGTTCTTGTGATCAGCATCGTCATCGGCTGCGCCCTTGAATGGATCAAAATCCTGCGCGGAACCAAGAAGGCCGAACTGCAAGAAAGCCCGTATGTGGCGTTGCCAGATGCAGCCTGATTTTACGATCCGCCTGCTGCTACTTCACGGGCAACCGGTCGCGCCACGAAACCGCGGCGCGGATTAAATGCCGTCGCGATGAGATGGTGCCGGATGCCATTGGCGATGGCGGCAGCAAGCTTGTCCTTGTAGCCATCGCGTTTCAGTTGCCGCGCCTCGTTCTGATTCGTCAAGTAGCCGCATTCCACCAGCACTGCGGGACACGACGCATGTTGCAACACATAAAGCCGGCTGTCGCGAACCCCGCGATCCGGCGCATCCGTATCAGCACATGCGCGACGTTGAATCGAATCCGCCAAAAGTTCACTGCGATGATCCTCTCCGTTCTCGAGTTTCATCTGGCGAATCCCTCCGCGCTGCGAACAATAATAAGTTTCAATACCCGACACGTTGCGCGCCGCAGAGGCGTTGAGATGAATGCTCACGAAAACTGACGCTCCAGATTTGGCGGCAACTGCACACCGGTCTTCCAGTGCGATATAGACATCATCCTGACGCGTCATCTGAACTCGAATGCCATGCTCCAGAAGTTTTTTCTCAATGCGACGCGTAAGATCGAGCGTCTTATCTTTTTCCTGCACCCCATTTCCAGACGTGCCGCTGTCCTGACCTCCATGACCAGCATCAAGAACGACGCTCATTTTTTTCAATGCTTCTCGCTCCGGATCACGCGCCACCGCTTCCGCTATCGCCGCCGCAAGCCCAGCCTCCGTCCAGCGCGACACTTGCACTGAAGCAATAACTACCGTCACCAACGCACCTAACCAAATGGCGACGCGCAAGGTTGATCGAATGGAAGCGGCTTGAATCATGTCAGTGCCGGGAAGTTAGCCACAATAATTGGTGTAAAATTTAATTGATATTAGCAGTTTGTATAATTAAAATAACTCTATGCTTAGCCGGTTACTTCTTGCCTGCACCCTCTGGCTCACGACCGCACCCATCTTTGGCGCGCCAACCACGGGCACCAAATCGAAAAAGGAACCTGCAGCTGAAGAGAAAAAAAAGGATGCGCCGACCGACTCCTACAAAGTCAAACGAGGTGAAACCCTCTGGGGCATCGCCCGACTCCACGGTGTCAGCGTGGGCGACATCATGGATCTCAATCACTTGAGCGACTCCACCTTGCGTGACGGTCAAATCCTGAAAATTCCCCGACCCGGATCTGATCCAGCCCTCTCACCTGCGAAGGCCACCAGCCACATCATCGCCAAAGGAGAAACATTTCGCAACATCGCCCGCAAATACGGCCTCACGCAGGAAGACTTGGAAGGTGCCAATCCAAAGATCGATTCCGCTACACCGAAAGCGGGCACAAAACTGATCATTCCCGCGACCGTGAGCACCACAGAAAAGTCCGTCGCTGAAACCGCCAAGCCGAAGCCGTCAGGAACCACGCATACCGTCACTGAAACCGACACCTTCTACACCATCGCCAAAAAATACGGCAGCACCGAAGCTGCCATCGCCGCCGAAAATCCCAGCGTCAACCCCAACCGATTGCGCCCCGGCAGCAAAATCAATCTCCCCGCGCGCGCCCCCCTCACGCGAAAAGAAGATGCGGTTGACTCGTCGACTCAGAAACATATTCCACCGATCAGTCCTGCGACAAAAAAGACCGTCACCAGCCCAGTCCCTGACGACACCGCAGACAAAGAAAAACCCGTCGAAGAAGAGAAGCCAAAAACGCGACGCTACGTTGTGAGTGCTGACGAAACACCGCAAACCATCAGCGAAGCCTTCGATATTCCAGTGAAACAACTATACGAAATGAACGGACTCAAGCCCGGCTCGCCCATGAAATCAGGGCTGGAAATTCAAGTGCCGAATAATTTCGGAAAAGCACCGTAGATCACCCGCAGCGCAGTCTGCGATTTGCCTCGGAGAAATCATCTTCGTTTGTCATTTGGAAGATTATGCTACTGGTTGCCATGCGGCTTAATTTATCAGGCATGCTGTCCGTGTTCGTGACGCTACTTATGAGCGGCGCAACCTCGATTCTCCCGGCCCGAGAATGGAAGGACGTCACCGGCCGAACACTCGAAGGCGAGATACTCGGCCTTGAGAAAAATAGCGTGGTGGTCCTGCTTCAGAACAAACAACGCGCCTCCCTTCCAGTTGCCAATCTTAGCTCCGCCGATCAGATCTGGACCAATGAATGGGCCAAAGACAAATCGCCAGCGCAACGCCTGCCCCTGCCTCTCTGGCCTGCGACCGTGCAGCAACCAGAAATCAAACTCACAAACAGCACGCGCAAAAACGGCAGCTTCATCTTCAATAGCCCGCACTATGAATTCGAGTGCGATGCCGAAGTGTCAGTAGCTGTCATGAACGACTTCGCCACAGTAGCCGAAGGCACGGTCCGCCTCCTTTACTCGCTCCCGCTGCGACTCGGTCCACTGGAAGATCGCACTTACAGCGCCCGCATCTGCCGCAGTCACGCCACCTATGAACGCGCGGGCGGCCCCGCAGGCAGCGCGGGCGTGTTCATCACCGCCAGCATGTCGGGCGACGGCGTCCTGCTGGTGCCTTTTGAAAGCCTCGGCATCG
>JAIOQF010000041.1:0-938 GCA_021413535.1 Verrucomicrobiota bacterium | reverse complement strand
ACTACCACGCCACCGTGCTTATCCACGAAATGACCCATCAGGTCACCGCCGAGCTCTTGCAACTCATGCCCAAGTGGGTCGCTGAAGGACTCGCCGAATATGCCGGAAACATGACCTACCGCAACGGTGTCTTTTACCTCGGCCCACGCGACCGTGTGCAAGCGTTGCGTCAGCGGCTCGATTTCTATGACAAGCTGACACGTGATCAAGAAACCCGCGTCATGGCTTCCCCATCCACGAAATTCAACAACAACAACAGTCCAGCCGCAACCCGACTACCGGAAAGTTGGATCATGCGCCCGAGCGCTTTGATCAAAAAATCCGAAACTGCCTGGGCCACGAACGCCGGAGGCCGCGCCAGCATGATTCAGCTTCACCAGATGTATCTGTCCTCCATGTTTCTCATGCATTATTTTCTTCATATCGCCGACAACGGTGATGCCCGTCGCATCCGACTTTATTTCGAAGGCATGGCGCAAGACGCCGCATGGTTTCGCACCATGGGTAAAAACGGTTCACCGCCACCCGACTACATAACCCGCAGAACCTCGCTTGAAGAAATCCGCGACCACTACCTGAAAGTGCTCGTCACGCCCGACCAGTTGGATGCGCTCGATGCTGACTTCCGCGCGAAATATATCGCGCTGGGGTTTCGGATTCCGGAGTGGAAGTGAGCCAGTCATGCAGCCAGGAAGTGGTCCGCACAGTCCCTTGTGCGGTCATCGTGCAAATGGCCGATGACGGCGCTAAAACACCGTGAGATGACCGCACAGAAGACTGGCGCGGACCACCTTGTCTTCGCTCCTCACCCCTTCTCCCCATGCTGAAACAGCTCCCGGTTCTTTAAAAAATAACTCAGCCCAGAAATAAGCGTGAGCGAAACCATCATGCCCAGGCAAAAGAATCCAAACACATGCGGCGAAAACCATTTGTATTCA
>JAIOQF010000040.1 GCA_021413535.1 Verrucomicrobiota bacterium | reverse complement strand
ATCACATCACCACGCGTGCGAATCGGGCTGGTCGAATGGTTGTCGATCTTGATATCGTCCAGGCAGATGTGTCCGCCGCACGCCGAGCAATCCGCCGATCGAGCAGCTCGCCCCACTTGGAATTTGTTGCCGCAGTCAAAACATTCGACCTCCTTAAAATAATGATGCCGCGAACCTCCCTGATCCCTCATGCGCTGCATCCCCGTCGGAGGCACGGGCGGCGTTACGATATTTATTTTCGGCCGTGTTTCTTTAATAGGCACGATCTCATCATTATTTTTGAGACTTCGACCTTTCTGCGGAGCAACGGGCACCGCCAATACTTTTAGTGTTCGCTCCGATATAACCGCATCGGAAGCGATCTCACTGATCGTCCGGCCTGCTTCCGGCTTGGCCGGATAAACCGAACTCGGCATCGGAGCCACTCTGGCGGAGGCGACAACCAGTCCATTTTTTTCGATCCGCAGGTGATCTCCGCACTTGCGGCACAAAGTCGTCAGCACCAGGCGCGGCTCTTGCTGAACTGAGCCACAAGTAGGACAGATCAATTCAATCTGATTCTTGGGCAGAGCGGATTCTCCCGTCCTCCCTAAAAATCTTTTGAGCACAATTGCGCCCTCCTGCTTGGGTTACGACTGGGCGCGCGACGCAGCGGCTGGCGCTGCTGGCTTGGCAGCCGCCGATGCACCTTTGCCGACTTGCGAACGACCGAGGAAGGTCGCGCCTTCTTCGATGGCCAGTGTTCCAGCAGTCACGTCACCGACGAGCACCGCGTTGGATTTAAGTTCGCAGCGCTCGACCACGGTGATGTTGCCTTCGACCTTGCCGAAAAGGGTGACCGCACGCGTCTTGATCTCGCCTTTGATAAGCGCGTTCTCGCCCACGGTCAGGGCACCGTCGGAACTTACTTCGCCTTCAATTCTGCCGTCGATGATCAGATCATGGGAAAACTTGATCGAGCCTTTGATTTCCACGTCGCTCGAAAGCACATTTTTGCTGGTAGTCATGTTTAGGGATGAGGAGGGGTTTCTGGTTGGAGCCATGGAGGAGGTGCTGGATGATCCGCCAGCAATCGCGGAAGGTCGCAAAGCGGAAGCGTCCGCCCCGCGGTCGTCCTTGGGCGCATCAGTAGGCTGGCCGATAATTTGTTTAAGCATTTTAAGACCATAGCCGCGTTGCTCTTTCGCTGTCAATCATGGAGTCAAAAGAATTTTCCCCCTCCAGATTCAGTCTCGCTTTTTCACTTTTTCAGCAAGTTCATCGGCTGGATACGTCCAAATTTCCGAAAGCGTGGGATGATAATGCGGAGCCGCCGCCAGTTGAAAAACTGTCGCCCCCAGGTGCATCGCGACCGAAATTTCGTGAATCAGTTCGGTCGCCTCCGGCCCCGCCACCGCTCCGCCGAGAATCACTCCGGTCTGCGGCTGTGCCAGCAATTTTACAAACCCTTCGGTCTTGCCCATCACGATCGATTTGCCATGATCGTTGAAAGGATAGGTCGCGGACAGATAGGCAACACTCCTCGCATTCGCCTCCCCTTCTGAAAGTCCGACCACCGCAACCTGCGGCTGCGTGAAAACGCCGAAAAGTTTACAGCGGTAGTCCATCTCATGCGACGCTGAACCTCCGCGAAGAATTTTTGCTGCATTTCTTGCCGCCGTTTCACCCTGCTGGATCGCCAGATGCACCACCTCCAACGGACTACAGACATCGCCCGCCACGAACACCCGGGGGGCACTCGTCTGCTGAGTCGCCGATGCCATCACTTGTCCGGCATCATTGATGGCGATCCCAATTTCATTCAATCCCAAACCGCCCAGTGCTGGTCGCCTTCCCAAAGCTACCAGAACCTCAGCAGCACAAACACGACTTGTCTTGCCATCGCGTTCAAAGACCACGGTCTTGCCCTCGGCGGAGACCTCCACCGACAGGAGCTTGGTGCCGCATAGCACATCTATGCCTCGACGCAGAAACGAATGCTCCACTACGTTTGCCAAATCAGCATCCATGCCCGTAAGCAGTTGTGTGTTGCGTTGCAGCACCGTAACCTTGCGCCCGATGCCATCCAGATAGTGCGCCATTTCCAGCGCGATCGCTCCACCGCCCAGCACGATGAACGATGAAGGAATCTCCGCTGCATCCAGAATCGTGTCGCTCGTCCAATATCCCGCGTCCTTCAGTCCCGGCAATTCCGGCACCTGAATGACCGAACCTGTCGCGATCAATCCCGTCCGCGCGGCAATGATCTGCTCTCCACCACCACGCAACTTGACTGCGATACTCAAACTTTCCGCACTGCTGCCCACGAAGCGCCCCATCCCGCGCACCAGTGTAAATCGGCCGTCCTCCAATTGACCTCGCCGATAGTCGGCAAAATCACCGATGAGTCGTCGCTTTCGATCTCGAATGATCTTCGTGTCCACTTTTCCAATCTGCGCATCGATACCAAACTCAGCCGCTTGTCGTAGCGAAAGCGCCAGGTCCGCCGACTCGATCAAAGCCTTGCTCGGCATGCAGCCCCGCAAAATGCAAAGACCACCAAGTTCATCCGCGCCATCGATGACTGCAGTCGTCAGCCCCAAATCAACCGCCGTGCGCGCCGCCGCGTAGCCCGCGCTGCCTCCGCCGATCACTACAAAATCATAGTCAACTTTTTCTTGCTTCATAAGTCAGGACAGAGAGTGGCTGAGGACAACCAAAATAGCCAATAAATCAGTGCATTTTCCTTCAGAAAATGCTTTGAAACGCACCCTTGCTCGCTAGGATTCAGGCTTGATCATCGAGCCCATTTTCCCAGCGGTTTTTCAGGTCATCACTTGATCATAAAATAACCGCACCATCACCTCCAATGTCAGACGAAATCACCGACCTCCACAACACCACTCACGTCTCTGCCGACCAGGCGTATGGTGCTGATCAAATCCAAAAACTCGAAGGCCTGGAAGCCGTCCGCCTCCGCCCCGGCATGTATATCGGCGACCCCGATGAACGCGGCTTGCATCACTGCGTGTTTGAAGTCGTGGACAATTCCATCGATGAACATCTGGCCGGCAACTGCAAGAACGTCAGCATCACCATCCACTCTGACGGCTCCATCAGCATCGAAGACGATGGCCGCGGCATTCCAGTCGAGATGCACAAGGTGGCGAAAATTCCCACCGTCGAACTCGTTCTGACCAGCCTGCACGCCGGCGGCAAATTCGGCGACGGCGCTTATGAATTTTCCGGCGGTCTCCACGGTGTCGGCGCCAAATGCACCAACGCGCTTTCCGACTGGTTCAAGTGCGAAGTCTATCGCGATGGCAAAATCTACACCATCGGCTTCGAGCGCGGCAGAACCACCGAACCGCTCAGCGTGTTGGGCGATCTCGATGACCCAAAACGCACCGGCACCAAGATCACGTTCTTCCCCGACGCCACGATCTTCACCATCACCACGTCCTTTGTCTTTGATCGCCTCAAGACCCGCCTGCGCGAACTGGCCTTCCTCAATCCTGGCATCCGCATCTTGCTCACCGACGAGCGCACCGAACCGGTCCGTCAGGAGCTGCTGATTTACACCGAGGGCGTGAAGCAGTTCGTGCGAGAGATGGGCGCAGACAAGGACAAGGTTCACCCCGAACCCATCGCCATCGCTGGCCGCCGCGAAGTGGTCATCGACGACAAAAACAAATACATCCTCGTCGATTGCGTCCTCCAATATAACAAGGGTCTGAGCGAGCAGACGCTTTGCTTCGCTAACGCCATCCCCAACCCTGACGGCGGCACGCACTACTCGGGCTTGAAGACCGCGCTCACGAAGTCCGTGAAGCAATACATCAACAGCAACCCTAAGTTGTTTAAGGACAAATTGCCCGACATCGAAGGCGATGACTGCCGCGAAGGTTTGATCTGTGTGCTCAGCGTGAAACTGCCAAATCCGCGCTTCAATTCCCAGACCAAGGTGAAGCTGGTTAACGGCGAGGTCGAAGGCGTGGTGAACTCTGTCGTCTATGAAGGCTTGTTGCGTTTCTTCGATGAAAATCCCGATGTCGCACTTGAGGTCATCAAGAACATCATCATCGCCGCGAAATCTCGCGAAGCAGCACGCAAGGCCCGCGAAGCCATCCGCAAGGACGCCATGAGTAGCGGCGGCTTGCCCGGCAAACTTGCCGACTGCTCCGAGCGCGATCCTGCGAAGACCGAACTCTTCATTGTCGAAGGTGACTCCGCCGGTGGCTCCGCCAAGATGGGACGCAACCGTCACAACCAGGCCATCCTGCCCCTGCGCGGAAAACTCATCAACACCGAGAAAGCACGATTGGAAAAAGTTCTCCAGAACAAGGAAATCCAAACCATGATCACCGCCATCGGCACCGGCATCGGTGGCGACAGCGAGGTCGAAGGTTCCTTTAATCTCGACAAACTCCGCTACCACAAGATCGTCATCATGACCGATGCCGATGTGGATGGCAGCCACATCCGCACCCTGCTGCTGACATTTTTCTTCCGCCAGACTCGACCAGGTCACGCGCAAGAAGCGCGAGGAATATGTCCAAAGCGATGCTGAGATGGATGCCATCTTGTTGGAGCTCGGCTCCGGCGAAATCAGCCTCCGCAACATCGCCGACGGCAGCAAAGTCGAGGCAGATCGTTTGAAAGCGATACTCGAACAGCTCGTTCCAGTCGCCAAGTTCGCCGATATCATCCGGCGGCATGGCGGCGACTTCGAGGCCTATTTGCAAGCCCGCGACGAAGCCACCGGCAGCCTCCCGCATTACCTCGTGATGATTCGCGAAGGCAATGAAGAACATGTGCATTACTTCCTCGGCAACGAACAACTCGGCGCCTTCGCCAAGGATAACCACGATTTGCATTTGTTCGCCAAAGATGAATCCGCAGAAGCAACCGGCACCAACGGCAGCACGCCGAAAGCCCACCGCCGCGCACGCCTGATCGAAATCCACGAAGCTCACGGCATGAAGCGCCGCTTCCAGCAGCTCGATGAACTCGGCCTGCACGTCGATCACTTCAGCAGCCAGGACAAGCCCTTGTTCGAAGTGATCGAAGGCGAAGGCGACAATGCAAAGACACATCCCGTCTTCAGCATCCCCGGCATTCTCGACAAAGTCATGGAGATCGGCAAACGCGGCATGGAGATCAAGCGCTTCAAAGGTCTGGGTGAAATGAACGCCAAACAGTTATTCGAGACCACGATGGATCCGAACAAGCGCACCCTGCTCCAGATTCAGCTCGACGAATCCAACGCCCAGGAGGCCGAGCGCATCTTCACGATCCTCATGGGGGATGTCGTCGAACCCCGTAAGCACTTCATCGAAGAGAACGCACTGAATGTTCGCAACCTCGATGTGTAACTGGTTCATTGCGCTCCTAGCCACTCCAACACTTTTCCGTTCCCTTTGATGCAAGAAACTACCACACGCCCTATCTCCGTCGCTGACGAGGTCAAAAACTCGTTCCTCGACTACTCGATGTCCGTCATCATCTCCCGCGCCCTGCCGGATGTGCGCGATGGATTGAAACCCAGCCAGCGTCGCATCCTTTATGCGATGCATGAGCTCTCACTCTATCCGCCGAAGAAGCATGTGAAGTGCGCCAAGATCGCAGGTGATACCTCTGGCAATTACCACCCGCACGGTGAGGCGGTCATCTATCCGACACTGGTTCACATGGGGCAGGAGTGGGCCATGCGCGAGACCTTGATCGACCCCCAAGGAAACTTCGGTTCCGTGGAAGGCGATCCTCCGGCTGCCATGCGTTATACGGAGGCGCGCATGACGCATCTCGGCGGAACGCTGATGCAGGACATGGAAAAGGACACGGTCAATTTCGTGCCCAACTATGACGAACGCCTCACGGAACCCTCTGTGTTCCCCGCAGCGTTTCCCAATCTCATCGTCAATGGCGGCACCGGCATCGCGGTTGGCATGGCCACCAACATGCCACCGCACAATCTCGGCGAAGTTGTCGATGCCGTTTGTGCGCAGATCGACAATCCCGCCATCACCACCACGGAAATCATGGCGCACATCAAGGGCCCCGACTTCCCCACGGGTTGCGTCATTAATGGATCCAGCGGCATTCGCGATTACATGGAAACCGGACACGGATCGGTCCGCATTCGGGGCGTGGCAGAGATTGTCGAGAACGGCAATCGCGAGCAGATCATCATCACTGAGATTCCATACAACGTGAATCGTGCGGAGCTGGAAAAGAAAATCGCCCTTCTGGCGAATGAAAAGATCATCCCGGAAATCAGCGGCGTGCGCAACGAGTCCGACGAGAAGACGCGCCTGGTAGTCGATCTTAAAAAGGATGCCCGTGCCCAAGTCGTGCTCAACAATCTCTACAAGCACACTGAACTCGAAGCCTCGTTCAGCATCCACATGCTGGCCATCGACCGCGCGCGTCCGCGGGTGCTGGCAATGAAAGATGCGATCGCCTGTTACATCGAGCACCGGCGCGAAGTCATCATCCGCCGCACCAAGTTCCTGCTGGGCAAAGCCGAAGTGCAAGCCGAGAAACTCGAAGCCTTCCTGCTCGCGCTCGGCCATCTCGATGACTTCATCAAGATCATCCGCGACAGCCACAACCGCGACGAAGCCCGTTCCGGATTGAAGGCCTACACCTTCCCAACCGCGACCGCCGAACAGCTCGGCATCCTCATCCGCAATCAGCCCAGCATTCAAAATGACCGCTACGTCTTCACCGACAAGCAGGTCGACGACATCCTGGAATTGCGTCTCTATCAGCTCACCGGACTGGAGCGCGAGAAAGTAAAAGCGGAATACGACGACGTGCTCTCCACCATTAAAGACCTGCTCGATATCCTCGCAAACGAGCAGCGCGTGCTCGCCATCATCAAGGACGAGTTGCAAGCCATCAAAGCCAAGCACGCAACACCGCGTCTCACCCGCATCGAAGCTGGCTCCAACGACATCGAAAGCATCGACTTGGTGCCTAATGAAGCGGCCATCGTCACCATGACCCACCTTGGCAGCATCAAGCGCACACCGACTGCCGAATACCGTCTCCAAGGCCGGGGCGGCAAAGGCTTGAAAGGCATGGAAACTCGCGAGGCGCAGAACGATGAGGACAAAGATGACTTCGTCGAGCATCTCTTCAGCGCGCAGTTGCACGACTTCCTGCTGTTCTTCACCAACACCGGCCGCATGTATGTCGAGCGCGTCTATCAGCTCCCGCAAGCTACGAGAACCGGCATGGGCCGCAGCATCAAAAATGTGCTCAACCTCCGTCCCGAGGAGAAGATTGCCAGCGTGCTGATTCTCAAAGCGCTCGGCCCCGAAGACGAAGCCATGTGGTCAGCAAATCGCTTCGTGCTCTTCGCCACCAAAGATGGCACCGTGAAAAAGACCGCGCTCGAAGAATTCAAAAACTACCGCAAGGACGGCATCATCGCCATCAAACTGGATGAAGGAAATGATCTCGTCGATGTCGTGCTCACTGATGGCCACAAAGAAGTGTGCCTCGTCACGCATGAGGGCATGTGTGTCCGCTTCCACGAGACCGGCGAAGATCCCTCATCGCCCAATCTCCGTCCCATTGGTCGCGCCACCGGCGGCGTGCGCGGCGTCACGCTGGACGACGGCGACTACCTCGTGAGCTGTCTCACCAACGAGCCCGACACCATGCTCCTCGTCGTCTCCGAAAAAGGACTCGGCAAGCGCACCGCCTTCGATGAATACCGCCTCATCAACCGCGGCGGCAAAGGCGTCACCACCATGAACGTCACTGGAAAAACCGGCAAAGTCGTCGCCGCGCTCGCAGTTCAAAACTCCGAAGAACTCATGCTCATGACCAGCAAAGGTCAAAGCGTGCGGATCCGCGTCAGTGAAATTCGCGAAACCGGCCGCAACGCGCAAGGCGTGAAGCTTATGAATCTCGGAGACGGCGAACTCATCCAGGACGTGGCTTCAGTGATCAGTGACGATGAATCCGTCATTAACGCCGCAAGTGAAACATTAGTGGATCCGCAAGAAGACTAGGCCCCCGCCATTTCCATTGTTTTACTTCTTCACCTTGCGGTGACGGTAGTCCCAAGGCGGCGCTGGATTCTTGTCCTGCCAGAGACCGAGGTGCTTAGCTTTGGCGAGCGACTGCCCCTGCCTGAGCCTTGAATCATTGCTGTATTGCAAATATTGCCACGCCATTCCCCTCGTCACCTGCTCCAGATTCACCCAAAGTTTATCCACATAAACTTGTCCAATCTTGCGACCGTAATCATCGGTGGTCGAAACCACGATCTTCACCATCTTGCCGAAGGCCAAGTCCGAAAGCGACTGCTTGGAATTCTTGCCAAACGCCTGGCTGATTTCCGGAGCATCAATCCCCTCCAGACGAACTCTCACCTCCTTGTTTCGATCAGTCAGCAGTGTCAGGGTATCACCATCATGCACCCCGACCACCTTCCCGGAGATCGTGCTGGTTGCCGCCTGCACAGTGGAAATTCCGCAGAGCAAAATCACAAGGCAACTAGCGATGATCGAGTGCCCCATGGAAGACTGTTGGTGAGGATTCATGATCGAGCGGCAGACTATCACTGCGGCATCTTTTTGTCTCAAGAATTGTGCGCCCTTGCTCAGCACAACTCCGCTCTGGCAGTAAACACCAGCCCGGAACGAATCTGTCCCACCGCCAGTCCCGTCAGTCGCGCCACAGCTTCCTTGTAGAGCACAAGTTGAGGTTTGTATCCCTCGGCGCGCAGCTTCATCGCCGCCGTATCACCCACTTCGTCGGTCTTGAAATCCAAAATCATGGCGCCAACCCACTTTCCATTCTCGCCACTCTCCAGCACCACGCGATCGAGCTGGCCACTAACCCACTCGTCGTTTAACAGCATATCAAAGCGTCGCTCAATCCAGGCTTCCCGTTTCATCCCCTGCTGCTGCCCAAACCACTCTCCAATTGCTGGCGCACGTAGTGAGTTCAACACCAATCGCACGGCATCGTCATACCCGGCCATACGATTCCAGCCTGCTGCCCACCAGCGTTGCTCCAAGGCTTTCTCATTTCCATCAAACCATGTCACCGCAGCGAAAAGTTCATGCACCAGCGTGCCGAGCAACCGTCCGCGTTCACGTTTTGGCGACAGCAGTTCCGCGCCCTTGATGCGGAATGTCTCTTCGCCCGATGGTGTGCGCCGCGCGATCGTGCGATTTACTTGACGAAGCAAGGCTCCGAGTTCCGGCGTCTCCAAGTGCCCCGCTGCCAGCTCACTTGGCAAAACTTCGTGCATTTCAAACCAGTCGCGTTCACCAGTCTCCCAGAGACACTCGCATGTCTCATCTTGCAACGGATACTTAGCCGGTGATTCCGCCCCGAGCCGGGCCCGCAGCACATCGGCCTCGTTGTTGGTTACATTCCTTTTTCCCTCGTCCACGATGAGATACAAGCCCAGCTTCGAGCGCGTCACCCCGACATAAAGCCGGCACAAACCTTCAAATGCCTGCCGCGCTTTCTCCTGCACCTGCGCCTTGCGCAAAGTCTCATCACGCTGGATCACCACTTGCTCCGGTTTATCGAGAATCCATTCCACCGCACCTCGCTGCCCGCGCGAGACGAACAACCGGTTGCGCGCCACGCTGTCCAGCGCATCGCCCTGCAACTCCGGCATGATGACCACGTCAAACTGCAAGCCCTTGCTCTGATGTACCGTCATCACTTGAATGGCGCGCGCAGTGGCCACGTCCTCACGCACCCGATGCTCCCGCGCGACACGTAAAAACGCATCCACATCCCGCACACCTGTTTCATCAAATTCAGCCGCCACTTCAAAAAACTGCGCCAGCCGCCGCTCGGTGAATTCATCCCGCTCCGCCAGGGCAATCATCAATCGCTCCGCCCACTCTCGCGCCACGACAAGAAATCCATTTGCCGCCACCGCACTGCGCACTCGCGCACTAAGTTTCCCCGCCGACATCTTCTCCACCCGCAGCTCCGGGCCCAGCGGCGTCATCAACAAATGTTTCCAGGCCTGCGAATCCCCCGGATGAGCCGCAAGCTGAAACAAGCTCAACAGCGCCAGCGTGACCGGATTATCCACCGTAACACTTTCCTGCGTCTCACAAATCACTTCCATGCCCAGCAGTCGTCTCAAGTCTTCGCTCAACTCGCGCGCGGTCTTGTTGGTCCGCACCAGCACTGCGCACGAGAGTCCGCGCGACAGCGGATCGATCTTCCGGATCAAGCTCGACACCGCACGCGCAGCGGCGTCCTCATCAGCATCTTCCTCCGCCGGAAGTGACAGCATTGCCGCGTGGCCCTTCAACTTCGCAACCTGGCCGGAACAGCAATGCTCGTCGTAATGCCATAACTCACCGACTCCAGGAAAGCGCGTCACCAGCTCTACGTTTGCACCCAGAAAAATCGCATTGACCATCTCCAGCACTTGCGGGCAAGAGCGGAAAGATTCGTTGAGCGGCCGTAACTTCAATCGCTCGCCAGCCCAAGAAGTCTCGACGTGCTTGAACAGTTCCGGTTCCGCCTGACGCCACAGATAAATGCTCTGTTTCAAATCGCCCACAAGAAACACACTGCGCGCCTCATCTGCATCCTGTCGCGCTTCTTCCAAGAGCGGTTCCAGCACTTCCCATTGCCGCTCGCTCGTGTCCTGAAATTCATCAAGCAGCCAATGATCATAGCGCGCATCCATGCGGAACTCCAGCGCGGTGCGCAGTTCACTCCATCGCTCGCGCCACGCTTCATCACTCATGTTCGCAGCACGAAGCCGGCCCGACAACAACCACCCGAGATCACTAAAGACCAGGCGACCGCGCGAGCGCACCAAGCGATGATAAATCGTCTCGTAAAGCCGCAGAACATTGAACTGCGCTTCGCTGCGCCGGCTGTGCACGCGCAAGGCGCGTCCAACAATGGCATCGAGCACATCAGCAAGCGCACTGCCCGCCTTCTGATCCAGCATCGTTGCCTTCCACATCAGCCACTCCGCCCCCCCTTCGCGTAATTGATCATGACCGCGACGCTCGTCCTTGAGCATGTATTCGATCACAGTCTTGGCGATCTTGTCCGCATCATTTCGCGAAGGCACCAGTTCAAAAAACTCCGTCCATTTCGCTGGCGCGCGCTTGTCGAACGCCGACATGTCCAGCTTCCCTTCCAGCTTGGCAATCCCCGAGCCCATGTCCCCATCAGCGTGCTTGAACTTCTCATTGCCCTGAGACCAGATAATATCTTCTCCGCCCCACCGATCTCGGTCAGAGCATTCCATAAATAGATTGTGCAGCTTCCCAATCCACTTCAGCAGAGTTTCCGCCGGCTTATTTTGTTCACTGCCGTGACTCGCGTCCTTCCATGATTCACGCAGTTCATCCAACTCATCTTTATCCTTCATTCGCGTGACCGCGAGCAGCATTTCATCAAGCACATCTTCTCGCGCCTGCGACCCCTCATCCTCACCCATCAGTGAAGCATGACCAGTCAATCCCAGTTCAAATGGAAGACACTGCGCCATGGCGGCGAAGAAACTGTCAATCGTTCCTAATCGCAGCCGATCCATCCGACGCACCATCTTGCGCAGCAACAACAGCGCACCTGGGCCCGTCAGTCCATCAACATAGCCTTTCGCACTCTCTGGGTGCTCCGCGATTTCAGCAAGCCGTTGCAAAATACGCTCAAAAAATTCACCCGCAGCTTTTCGGGTAAAGGTCATTGCCGCGATGCGTTCTGGCTCCGCGCCATTCGCCAGCAGCCACAAGTAACGTCGCACCAGCGCGAATGTCTTGCCAGTGCCGGCAGACGCGCGAATGATTTCGTTAGGCAACGCGCTCATGCCATCACCTCCCAATGATCAGGTTGATAAACCGCCGCCTGAGCATCGCCCAGCAACAATTCCTCGAAATCGTCATACTTCACATCGTTCGACGGCGGCCAAAACAGACTTGCGCTCATCCGCCGCACCGCCTCCTCCGCACACCATTTCGCGGCCTCCAACAGTTCCTGATTCCACGTCGCACCAGATTTCGCGTCACGCTTCCACTCTTTCAGCTCGATACCATCCACCGTGGCTGGCAGGCAGAGATAAGCAGCATCCACCGATGGTGCTTCCGGAAATTTTGCCGCCACAGCCAGCGCATAAAGCGGCAGTTGCAAATCGAGCCAGCGCTGAGGCTTTTCCTGCGCGTCATCAAAACACTGCCACTGAATCGTTTCATCCTCCAGATCACTCGGCTTTGCCTTTTTTACATGGCCGCCAACCGGCCCGCGTTCTGATTGCGAAGTCTTGTAATCGATCACTCGTAACACGCCGCTTTTCTCATGCCGGTCAATGCGGTCGATCTTTCCAGTCAACGCCACTCCGCCAATCTTCACGCCCCAGTCCGCAGTGATGAGTTTCTCTGCTGCAATAATGCGCCAGCCTTCCGCGCGAATCTCCGACTGCACTTCGGCAAACTTGCGCAGGCGCTGGCGCATGGACTCAATCTGCAGCGCCACGGAAAACAAGGGCTGCCTGCCGTAGGTGGCGGTCGTTTGCTTTTCCAACTCCGCCACCAACCAGTCCGCGATTTCACCCGCGTGATGCGCGTCCGCCACTGGGCTTTCAGCAAATGACTTTAAGACATCATGCATCACATTACCGAGATCACCGGGCGACAGCTCGCGCTGACCGCTATCCACCGCTTTAAGTTTGAGAACTTTCTTGAGATAAAAACGGAAGGGACAAGCAAGATAGTCCTTGAGTTGCGACGGTGAAACTTCCCCGCCCTTCCATTTTTTGAGTTCCGGTTTGAGCGCGAATGCCAGGGAACGCGATGGACGCGGCGCTGCATGAGCAGCCGTATTCTCATCGGGAAATAAATGCCGGACACGCGCGGGCAATGATTTATCTGCGCAATCCAGCAGCAGTCTTGATGGTCGCAGCGCATCGCCCTCGGCATTCACGCAGCCATAGATCAGATGCAGGCTCGCGTCCGCACGGCGCTGTTCCCAAATGGCACGCAGGAGATAAGCATCGCGTGCCCGGCGACGCGATTGACAAGCCAGCCCGAGCTTCTCACGCGACCGATCGGGAAGGAAAGCATCCACCGTGATGACACCGGGAAGGTGCTCGTCGTTGGCTCCGGCGATGACGAGACCATGCGCCGGTTCCCAGAGCAGTTCCAGCCAGCCATGCAAAACTAATTCCGCTTCGCCATGCACATCTCCGAGTGGCGTTTCCTCTAAAACATCCAGCGCGACACTGAGACACTCTGCGTCACCGCCCGATGCATCCACTTCGGCGGCAAGACTGATCGCTTTGCTGAACAAGCTGCCATAGTGCCGGTCGCTTTCCTTGGCGGAGTCGAACTCACACCCGCCATAAATCCATTCAAGAAAAGTCCGCACCGCTTCGGCGCATGAGGTCTGCGCCCACAGTTCAGAACGGGCGATGACTTCCTGGAAAACTGAATGCAGTTTATTAAAATCGTCATCGGCAGCACTTAATTCAAGTGCGTCATTCAGCGTTGCAGGCAGATGTTTTGCATGAAAATCATCGAGCTGTTCGAGGATGACAACCGGCAGAACCTCCGTCTTGGTGCCGAGTGCTTGCAACACATCGTGCTGCCGCAGAAACGGCAGCCACGCACGCCATGCTGGTTGATGCTTCGCACGCCAGCCATCGCGCAACACTTGTGAACCTTCCAGCACACTGTTGAGTGCCATGTCACAAGCACCGACTGCGACGCTGCAACCGCGCGCAGCCAGTTCCGCCAACAGTGCAGTCACGCGCCGCGCCTGATCTTCCGGGCCAGCAGCGCGGTGCATCTGTGATTCAGGCATCGGCAAGACTAGTCCCGCGTCATCACCCCATGCGGAGATAAGTGGCGCACCCAACGCATCAAACTTTGTGCGATCACTCTCCGGAGCCTGCACAAAGATTTGCACGTCGATGGCGTCGGAAAGATTATTCAGCCAGACTCGAAACAAGGGCGGCGCATCCGGCACGGCAAACACCAGAACGCGGTTCACTCCATCTGGCAGCGCGGACCGTTGCGCAGCGGCGCGCTTCAACTCCTGACGGTCATCCAACTTCCACGCGCGCAGAACTTTCAAGTAAGCAGCCTCCAGCACGACCAGATCATTCCAGCGCGAATCCGCATCGAATTCCGCGAGCGAACGCCGCGCAGCATCCATGGTGAATCCACCCGCACCCAGCGTATGTCGCACATCTCGCAAGGTGTCGGCTGTTGAAGAAGCCCATGCCATTGTAACTTCCTCGGGCGGCATCGGAAACAACGCAGGCAATTTTCCGAGATTCGTCTCCATGAGCACTCGAGACCAAGCAAGTCGTTCCTGCAGCGCGGAGGCGATCCCCTGCTCCGGCAAGTTCCAATCCAACGCATTTTCCGGATGCCAAACGTGCGGCGCGACCACGGCACCATCGCGAGTAGCAAGCTCCAACGCTAAAGCCTCTCTCAACCGTCGCGAGGTCTCCATTGTCGGAACGACGATGGCAGTCTGAGTGAGATCGAGTTCGCCACCACTCCAGTCACCAGTGAGTTCTGCGACCGCCTTGGAAAGAACAGGCGCATCCCAGCCCCAGAATTGAATCTTGATCTCCGGCATTGTCAGTCAGTTTTCAATGCGTTGATACTTTTGAAAAACTTATTCAGGAGTGCTGCTCACGCTGGTTGCTCCGTCACCATGCTGAGAAAAATTTCTTCCAATCGCTGCCCATCGTTTTCGTGCTTCTGACGCAACTCATCCATCGTGCCCATGGCGATGAGCCGACCCTTGTTGATGATGCCGATGCGATCCGCCACTTCCTCGGCGATGTTCAGCAGATGGGTGCTCATCAACACGGTCATGCCAGCGCGGCTGCGCTCTTTGAGTTCCTGCTTCACAATGCGCGCATGAATCGGATCGAGCCCGACCATCGGTTCGTCGATGATGAAAACCCTGGGCTCATGCAACAGTGCGCTGGCGATGGCCAGCCGCTGGCGTGTTCCGTGGCTGAGATTTTCGATGCGATCATGAGCACAATCATCCAGGGCGAACTTGGCGAACAAACTAATGCGTGATGCGATAGCGCGATCTTCATCTACATCGAACACATCGGCGATGAAGCGCATGAACTCGAGCGGCGTGAGCTTTTCATAAAACACCGCCACATCCGGCACATAACCCAGCGCCGCCTTGGCCCGCAGGCCCCTTATCGGCCATCTGCCATCAGCTATCAACTGCCAGCTTCATTCCTCCACTTCATCAGGCACCAGACCGTGAATGTTTGGTTCCAGTGCCCGATAGCCCTCGGGCAGCTCGATCAGCGCCAGACTTCCTTCCTCGGTAAAAAAAGCCGTGGCGTGATACCGGTCCAGAATGCTGAATCCGATGACGTAGCCCTTGCATTTCTGACCTGCGATTTTCATCGTGCTCTCCCGTGCTGACACCTTGAAAAAATCATCCTGCATGGTGCCGGCTGGCGGAGCCCCCGCGCCGGTGCCCGCGCCAAACTGGCCAAGCATAGGCTGCAACAGTCCATCATCCGCCTGCAACACCCCCTTGCGGTGCAAAGTAAATTCCGGCGTGGCCCGGCCTTCAAGCCATTTAAAATCCAATAACACACCATCGTCCGACAATCGAATCTGCCCGGCCGCGCCTGCCCAGCGCCGCGCCTCGCGCAGATTGATATTCAAACGCAAGTTTACGGCACTAGCAACATCCGGTAGCGCGCCCTTCTCTATGTAGCCGGTCAGCAGCAGGGTGTAATCACCGGGCGACTGCGCAGCGGGCATACCTCTGACGTCGAGCGTAAGGTGGCCTATTTTCTTTTCGCCGTGGTAAAGATGCAACTGCTTGCCAGAAGCACCGTGATCAAGAAACATCTGTAACACGATGCCCGGTGGCATCTGGGCGAACTGGGAACCTTCAGGAAAGTAGGTCACCCGCACCAGCAGCGTGACCATGACCAGCCAGAACAGAGTGATGAAGATAACCAGAGAGCGCCAGAACATGCCGCGCTATTAAGATCGAGACTGGGTGTGAATTCAATCCCTTTACACATCATCCTCTGTATTTATTCAAGATAAAATCTGGAGAGACAAAGAATGACGAGCATTGAATAGTGAATGACGAATGCCAGAGGCCGAGCGTAGTGGTATGCATGAGGTCGATTCGACATACTTTAACCTGCGCTGCGCGCACCTTCATTTCGGGTTTTAGATTTAGCATGCGGCATTTCACCGCTTTAGTCGCGCTTAGTAACGCAACCGCAGGCGACTGGCCTCAGTTCCTTGGCCCGAATCGCGATTGCGTCGCGCACGAAAGCGAGGCTGCGATCACTCAGAGTTTTCCTGTGAGCGGCCCCGCCATTCTCTGGCGCGCAAAGCTCGGCACCGGGTTCGCCGGTCCGGCCGTCGCCGACGGGAAAGTCATCGTCTTCCATCGCATCGGCGATCAGGCATTGGTGCAGGCGCTCGATTCGATCAGCGGTAAGGAATTGTGGAAATTTTCCAGCACTACTGACTACGTGGACAGCTTTGGGTTCGATAATGGACCGCGGGCCACGCCGACTGTCACGGGCGGCAAGGTGATCGTTCACGGCGCGGACGGAGTGGTTCACGCGCTGGATTTGCAGACTGGCGCGAAACTCTGGCGCTACGACACCGTGAAAGAGCTGCAGTCGCCGCAGGGTTTTTTCGGTCGCGCTTGTGCCCCGCTCATCGCTGGAAAGAATGTCATCATCACTGCAGGCGGCAGCAATGAAAAGGGCGCGGCTGGTGTCATCGCCTTGAAACTTGAGGACGGCACACTTGCGTGGCAATCAGTCGAAGACGAAGCCAGTTGCTCGTCACCCATCATCAAAGATAACGCGCTCATTTGCTGGCTGCGAAACAAGCTGGTAGTGTGCGACCGTGAAAGTGGCAGCATCAGATTTCAGCAGCGTCTGCGCTCAGACATGGACGCCTCAGTGAATGCGGCCACGCCCATCGAGTGCGGAGCAGACGAATTATTCATTTCCGCATGCTACGGCGTGGGCGGCAGCCTTTGGAAAATGACCACGACCGATACGCGGAAACCCAGCCCGCTCGTAGAATTGAAACAGGTCTGGAATGCCGAAGACACTCTCGACTGCCACTACGGCACCCCCGTTTATTTTGCCAAGCACCTTTACGGATTTCATGGAAGACAGGAACAGGGGCAGACCCTGCGTTGCATTCAAGTTGACGATGGCAAGCCACTTTGGGATTCGCCCCGCATCCGTGGCGGCGCAATCATCCGTGTGAAAAACACCTTGGTCATGGTCACTGAGGCGGGCGAACTCTGGCTGGTCGAGGCCACGCCAGAAAAATTCAGCCAGCTCGCCTCGGCGCAAATTCTTCGCGCGGGGCATCGTTCATTTCCTGCGTTCGCCAACGGCGTGCTCTATGCGCGCGATGGCCGGGACATTGTCGCAGTCGATCTCAAGGCGAAGTAACAAGAACTAAGTGCTCGTGCTACAAACCTGGCGGATGCCGCAATACGCAGCCTTTTGCCGGTCGACTCATGGTGCTCCACCGCGGCCCTTCGCGTTCGCCATTCCATCCGGTGTCCATGCGCAATCCCGCGACCGACATGAACACATGGCCGCGTTTTGCGTATATCGTGATCCACTTGCCGGGTCCAGCGGAACCAAAATTACGGAACTCATCTGAAGCCATGGGCGCGGAAAGAACTCCCGCCGCATGCAGTAAAAAAGACGCGGTGCCGGAGCAATCATAGCCCTTGCTGTCGAACGAACGATGGCCGCCGCCATAAATATAAGGCTTGCCCGCAATGTGATTCCCGGCCGCGATAGCCTGCTTCACTGCCTCCGGTGCATCCACCGGCACCATCGCCCCGCGCGGAGTCAATATCGCTGTTCTGCCAGGCACATGCCGATACTCATACGGCGGCGCCGATCCGCAGCTCGAAAGCAGCAGACTTACACATAAGAATAAAAGCTGAAATAAAATCAGGCGCACGTTTAATTAAGAGAGCTTAACATTCTCCCGTCGTCTGGCGATCAAAAAATGCACAGAGTCTTGACCCTGCGAAAGGTCTGCTCTTGACCCGATCAAAAGAAACCTTGAGCCTGCTCGTCATGCGTATTGCGGAAATTTTTTACTCCATCCAGGGCGAGGGTCGTCTCACCGGGGTGCCATCGGTCTTCATTCGCACGTCTGGCTGCAATCTCCGCTGTCGCTGGTGCGACACGCCGTATGCTTCCTGGAATCCGGAGGGCGCAGAAATGACCGTGGCTGATATATTGGCTGTGGTTGAAAAATATCCTGCTCGACATGTCGTGGTCACGGGTGGCGAACCGATGATCGCCCGGAACATCAGTGAGCTGCTCCATGCACTGCGCGATTCAGAAAAACATATCACCATCGAGACAGCAGGCACGGTCGCTCCGAATAGAGTTCCTTGCGATCTCGCCTCCTTGTCTCCCAAGCTCAAAAACTCAGTTCCCGACCCCGAAACTTTCGGAAAAACTTGGACAGAACGTCACGAAGCCACCCGCTGGCGACCAGAAATACTTCGCGAATGGTGTGCGACTTACGATCATCAGATCAAGT
>JAIOQF010000039.1 GCA_021413535.1 Verrucomicrobiota bacterium | reverse complement strand
CGGGGCGAACACCAATCCCACTCATATCGGGGCAATGTTTATTTTTCCCAAGAGCACTGACATTCTCGCCCGACCAGACTCAGATTTATGTGTCTTCTCAAGGCTTCCCAACCGTGCAAAGTTTCAAGGTTGGTAAAGATGAATTACTAAATTGCGGACAGGATTTTTTTCATCTTGAGCCACTCCATGATCGCGGGATTCAAACAGGCGGCCTCAGCGTGGACACCAGCGGCTGGCTCTACGTCGCCACCGCTCTGGGCATCCAGGTCTGCGATCTTGCTGGCCGCGTGAACTTCATCATTCCCACTCCGGAGCAGCCCCACGACGTCTGCTTCGGCGGTAAGGATCTTGGCGAACTCTTCATCGCCTGCGGCCACAAAATATACAAACGTCCCACTAAAACCCACGGCATCGTCAGCGGCCAGATGGCCCCCATCAAACCCGTTCCCCGGAAGCTGTAGTAGCAGTCGACGTGAGGAGACTCTAGCTTTTCTCCCGGCTGGCGTGATAAGCATCCGAATTTGTGCCTCCTTACGTCGGCAACTATCTTCATCTAAATCATGGTAGCAGACGACGTAAGGAGACTCTAATTTTTCTCCGCTAACAACACGATCCGCTCCATTTTAGTGCCTCCTCACGTCGGCAACTACAAACAGCCCATGAATCGAGAAGATGAAAGCGACGAACTATTGCGCATAGAAGCCTCCGTCAACCGCCCATTTTACCTGCCACGGCTCGACCGTTCCGCCTACCGTGGCCATGCCGTGGTTCACTGGACGCTGACACTCGAAGCCCGCTCCGCCGGATGGTTGAATCCATCATTCCACGCCGCGTTCCGCGAGTTGATGCTCCACGCTGCCGCACGCGAAGGCCTCTTCTGCCCGGCTTACTGCATGATGCCCGATCACCTGCACCTTGTCTGGATGGGCCTCAATCCAGCAACCGACCAACGAAACGCCATGGCATTTCTTCGAACGCACTTAAAGAGAAACATTGCACCCGCGCAGTTCCAGCGACAAGCCCACGACCATGTCTTGAAAGAAGATGAGCGAAAGCAGGACACTTTCGCCAAGGCGTGCCTGTATGCCTTGAAGAATCCGGTTCGGGCAGGTCTCGTCAGCGATGCAAGGGACTGGGAATACCTCGGCGCGATTATCCCGGGTTATCCGACGCTGCATCCTCACGACGCAAGCTATTGGCGGTTGTTCTGGGAACTTTACTGGAAGAATCGCGAAGGTGAAAAATAGCAACCGATGCAAGGAGTTTCTGGTGTTCCTCGCTCGGCTACGTCATGAACTTCCATTTAGTGCCTCCTTACGTCAGCAACTACCGATAGCGTAATGTCTTTAACAACCCTCGCCCTCCTCTTCCTCGCCGGACTGGCGGGCGGGTTCATCGACGCCATCGCGGGCGGCGGCGGTCTGATCACGTTGCCCGCGTTGCTCGCCGCCGGATTACCACCGCAGATCGCGCTGGGCACGAACAAATTTCAATCCTCCTGCGGCACCATCCTCGCCGTAATCCGTTACGCACGCGCCGGCATGATGAAAACTCCCTGGCTCTGGCTGGCGGTGGCGTGCTCGTTCTTCGCTTCCATGGCCGGAACACATGTGCTCACCATCATCAGCAACGACACGCTGAAGAAACTCATTCCGTGGATGCTGGCTGCGGTCGCC
>JAIOQF010000157.1 GCA_021413535.1 Verrucomicrobiota bacterium | reverse complement strand
CGTAAATAGGATCTAGCAGCGTTTGGGTGCTTCATTTTTGCTTATATTAAATATAATTAATATAGTAAAGATAATTATTTGAGTAGTGAATGCGGACTAACAAGGAGTAGGGGTCGCATTGATAATTGGATTTCCGGGGTTCTAAGAGCGCAAAAAAATATTCTCAACAATTTTGAACAAGATCATCCATCGGGATTCTAACTCCATACAGCGCAGGTGAGCGATTACCTCGCTGGTTTTTGAGAGTGATTGGTTGTTGTCTCTACATTCCGCAAAACGGAATAGTGTTGAGGTTGATGCCTGGCCCGGCGGATGGGAGTCCGCCGGGCCTCATCTTGTTCAGATATCTCAGCCGGTTTGTTGCCGGAGCCTGTTGAAATGAAGTCGCTTGGCGCGCTGGCTGCTCCACAATCAAACGGTGGTTGACGCCACCGCCCCCTGCGACTATACGCAACGCCCCTCGCGGATGATCCGCAATCAGCAACAAACTTCCAAACCTCACTACAATAATGATCAAGATTGGCATCAATGGTTTTGGCCGCATCGGCCGCATGGTATTCCGCGCCGCAGTTCAAAATTTTCCAAATGATATCGAAGTTGTCGGCATCAATGATTTGCTGGAGCCGGAATATTTGGCCTACATGCTGAGATACGATTCGGTGCATGGCCGCTTTAAAGGTGAAGTTTCCGTTGAGGGCAGCACTTTAATCGTGAACGGCAAGAAAATCCGTCTCACTGCGGTGAAGGACCCCTCCACGCTGAAATGGGATGAAGTCGGAGCCGATGTTGTGGTCGAATCCACCGGGCTTTTCCTTGATGAGGCCACGGCCTCCGCGCACCTCAAGGCGGGTGCAAAAAAAGTCGTCCTTTCCGCGCCGTCGAAGGACTCGACTCCGATGTTTGTCTTCGGGGTGAATCATAAATCCTACGCTGGCCAAGCCATCATCTCGAATGCGAGCTGCACCACCAACTGCCTCGCACCGTTGGCGAAGGTCATCAACGATGCCTTCGGCATCAAGCGCGGTCTCATGACGACCGTTCATGCGGCCACTGCCACGCAAAAGACCGTGGACGGCCCGAGCAACAAAGACTGGCGCGGCGGACGCGGCATTCTGGAGAACATCATTCCTTCCTCCACGGGTGCTGCCAAGGCAGTCGGCGTGGTCATTCCTGAGTTGAATAAAAAACTCACTGGCATGGCATTCCGCGTCCCAACCTCGGATGTCTCGGTGGTGGACTTGACCGTGGAGTTAAACAAGTCTGCGACGTTTGATGAGATCAAAGCTGTCATCAAATCCGCAGCTGAAGGCCCGATGAAGGGTGTGCTCGCTTACACGGAGGACAAGGTGGTTTCCACCGACTTCGTGGGCGAGACGCACACCTCAGTCTTTGACGCCGAGGCCAGCATCGCGCTCGACGGCACCTTCGTGAAGCTTGTCTCCTGGTATGACAACGAGTGGGGCTATTCCAATAAGGTGCTGGAAATGGTTCGCGTCGTCGCCGAGTAACACCATGTCCAAGCTTTCACTTCGCGACATCAACGTCGCCGGCAAACGCGTCTTCGTGCGTGTGGATTTCAACGTCCCGCAGGACAAGACCTCCGGTGCGATCACCAACACCCAGCGCATCACCGCCGCGCTGCCGACCATCCAGTTCATCCTGGAAAAAGGCGGTTCCGTTGTGCTCGCGAGTCATCTGGGACGCCCGGACGGTCAGCAAGTTGCGAAGCTCTCGCTTAAGCCGGTGGCGGACAAGCTTTCTGAATTGCTTGGCAAGCCGGTGAATTTTCTCAAGGACTGTGTCGGCCCGGAAGTCGAGTCCGCCTGCGCCGCGCTCAAGTCCGGCGAAGTCATCCTTCTCGAAAATCTCCGCTTCCACATTGAGGAAGAGGGCAAGGTGAAACGTGAAGATGGCACCAAGGAATCCGCCGAACCCGCGAAATTGGCGGCGTTCCGCGCAAGCCTTTCCAAGCTTGGCGACATCTATGTCAACGACGCCTTCGGCTCGGCGCATCGCGCGCATTCGTCAGTGGTCGGTGTTGATCTGCCCATCAAAGCGGCCGGTTTCCTCATGGAGAAAGAGCTGCAAGCATTCGCCGCTGTGCTCGATCATCCAGCGCGACCGCTGCTCGCCATCCTCGGCGGTGCAAAAATCGCGGACAAAATCCCGCTGATCAACAACCTGCTCGACAAGGCCGACGAGATCATCATCGGCGGCGGCATGGCCTTCACCTTCAAAAAAGTTCTCGAGGGCATGGAGATCGGCAACAGCCTCTTCGACGCGAAAGGAGCGGAGATCGCCCAGGAACTTTTCGCCAAGGCCGCCGCGAAAGGCGTGAAGATCACGCTGCCCGTGGATTTCGTCATCGGCGACAAATTTGGCCCCGATGCCAATACGAAAATCGCCACCGACAAAGAAGGCATTCCCGCAGGATGGGAAGGCATGGACGGCGGACCCGCGAGTCGAGCCTTGTTCGCCGAAGTCATCGCCCGCGCAAAAACGATCATTTGGAACGGCCCGCCCGGAGTGTTTGAATTTGATGCCTTCTCCGGCGGCACCAAGGCCATGAGTGAGGCCATTGCTGCAGCCACGGCCAAAGGTGCGATCAGTGTGGTCGGTGGTGGTGATACTGCGACCGCCGCAAAAAAATTCGGCGTCGTTGATAAAGTCACTCACGCATCCACCGGTGGTGGTGCCAGCCTTGAACTGCTGGAAGGCAAGGAATTGCCTGGAGTCGCTCTTCTGCAGGATAAATAGTTTTTTTGTTTTTTAATTCGCAACCTCTTTATGCCCCCCGCCGTATTCCGCAAACCCGTCGTCGCCGCCAACTGGAAGATGAACAATCCTCCGTCCGAAACGGAGAAGTTTCTTCGCTCGTTCCTCCGCCTGATGCCGGAAAAATCAACGGTGCAGACCATCATTGTCCCACCCTTTGTCTCGCTGCCCAAGGCTATGGAATTGATTCAAGGCGGGCGCACGGAAGTTGTGGAACTGGGTGCGCAGAATATGAATCAGCATCCCAGCGGCGCGCACACGGGAGAAACCAGCGCGCTGATGCTTAAGGAATGCGGCGTGCGCCACGTCATCGTCGGCCACAGTGAGCGTCGCGCGCTCTATGGCGAGACCAATGCCATCGTGAATGCCAAGCTTCTCGCCGTGCTGGAGGCGCGGATGCATCCCATTCTTTGCGTTGGCGAAACTCTTGAGGAACGTGACGGCGGACTGATCGAAAAAGTGTTGGAATCTCAATTGCGTGAGAGCTTGGCGGAAGTCGGTTCCCGGCGTCTATTGGATATCATTATTGCATACGAGCCGGTTTGGGCCATCGGCACCGGCCGCACCGCTTCTCCCGAACAGGCGCAGGAGGCTCACGCCTTCATCCGCAAGGTGATCGGCGAGATGCTTGATCCCGACACTGCGAGTAAAGTTCGCATCCAATACGGCGGCAGCGTGAAGCCAAGTAACATGACCGAACTCATCGCCCAGCCCGACGTTGATGGCGCTCTAGTCGGCGGCGCCAGCCTTGAAAGCGGCAGCTTTTTTGAGATCGTCAAGGCGGTTAGCACCTATCTCGTCGAGAACAAGCTGGGATAAAGTGGGTCGGCAG
>JAIOQF010000156.1 GCA_021413535.1 Verrucomicrobiota bacterium | reverse complement strand
ATATTTCGCTAATCGAACGGGTTCTAAACGACCCTGCTCCCATGCGAAAATTTGAAAGCCTGATTGCTCCAGTTTTTGGTGTAGATCAGCAGCGGTGGTTCCGAAGCGTGACGAATTTGGATCGCCCGCTTCAACGAGAAGAACATCCGTGTGCTCCAGCGTCCGGCGCGCGCCGAGCACGCAGTCCAGTTCGCGACCCTCCACATCGATTTTGAGGAGATGACAATGAGGCAGGGAAGGCAGCAATAGATCAAGCGTGGTGATCCTCACCGGAAGATCATGCGGGTCGTTATGGCTTGAACTTTTGAGGTAGTTCATGTCATCGCGGCGATCATTCGTCATGCTTGAAAGACCGGACTCCGCGCCGAGAGCGACGATATGACATTGCACCTGGTCGGCCTGGTTCAGTTTGAGATTGGCCTTGAGGTAACTGGCCGTTTTTGGGTGGGGCTCCACGGCATGAATCACACCCTGAGGACCGAGGATTCGTGCTGCTTCCAGACTCATGGCACCGATGTTGGCGCCGACATCCACCATCGTCTCGCCGGGCCTGAGCAAGCGGCGAATCAGGTCCAGCGTGTCATTGCGCCAGCTCGGATCAAGATGACGCTGATTTCACGGATGCAGTCACTTGTGACACCAGTAGTAGACAAGCTTGATGATTTCATTTTGGAAATTGATCGTCGCCGCCTCCGATTTCCACCATTGAAGCGGGTCGTAGCGTTTGCTGGGGATGGCGGTCACTATGACTTGGACATCCAGCCCCTGAAGCTCATGCTCAAAAATGTATCGGATGCGCCGGGTCTGAAAGGGATCCGTCGGAATGATGAGTCGTTTCGCAGAATGCCGCTCCAGCCACTGGCGCACCGCCACGGCTTCGTCCCGGGTGCTGGTCACTCCATGGCCGAAGCGCTGGATCGCAGCGTCGGGCACGCCGGATTTTTTTAGGACACCCGCAGAGACATCGGACTCCAACGGTATCAATTGCAGATCCACGGCGGAGCTGGTGTTGACCTCTGCGACGAGCACGAGGGGAACCAGACCTCGCTGATACAACTCTGCCGCATGAAAAGGCCGCGTATCCATTCCGCCACCCAGCACGAGGGCGGCATCTGCTTTCTCCAACGGGTCGCTGATGATCCACCATTGCGCAGCCTGCGTCATCAGCGGGAAGCGAAAAGCAAAGAGCAATCCACAAGCGATGGCCAGGATCACCAGTCGACGCAACCAGCGTCTCTGACGCGGAGCTGACACGAGCGCCAGTTCGGCTGCAGCGCTATCTTCGCGCGTCATGGATTCCGCAATGATATTCACACACGTCTTACGAGGTGCCTCCCCAGCACCAGCACGTCCATCTTGGTGCGCAGAAAACAATCGAGGGCTTCGCGCGGCTCGCAGACGACGGGTTCGTTTTCGTTGAACGAGGTGTTCAATAACATGGGCACGCCGGTCAGGGCGCGGAAGTGCGTGATGAGCTGATAATAGAGCGGATTGGTGTGGCGATAGACGGTCTGCAATCGTCCACTACCGTCGGAGTGGGTCACGGCGGGGATTCTGGCGCGCTGCTCTTCGCGGACTTGAAAGACTTGCATCATGAAGGGCACATCGTCATCAGTCTCGAACCACGCGGGCACTTCCTCGCGCAGGATGCTGGGGGCGAAGGGCCGGAAGGATTCGCGGCGCTTGATCTTCGCGTTCAAGATGTCTTTCATGTCCGCACGACGCGGATCACCGAGGATGCTGCGGTTGCCCAAGGCGCGCGGACCCCATTCGAGACGGCCCTGGAACCAGCCGATCACCTTGCCTTCGCTGATGGCCTGTGCGGTGGTGGCGCATAATTTCTCATCGTCATCGAAATTCACGATCTCGCAGCCGGCCTCGCGGATGGCACCGGCGTTATCACTGAGCAACGCGGCATATTCTTCTTGGCTAAAGTGCGGCCCATAGTAGGCGTGATCCATGTGGAAGCGTTCGAGTCCGGGCGTGAGTTCCTGAGCCACGATCAACGCCGCACCGATGGCCCCGTTGGCCACGGAGTTCATGGCGCAGCCGCCGCTGAGCGTGAGATTGTCGCTGTCGTATCGCTGATGGAGCACTTCCAGCAGCGCAAAGAGTGCTTCCTCATACATGGCCTGCACGCTGCGGGCGATGTCCTTGTGCCGCTGCTCCAGGGGTTCATCCTTCTTGCGGGAAGGGCCGAGCAGTTCTTCGAGCGCGGGCGTGAAGATCGTGCCGACTTCCGGCGAGCCCTTGTCCCAAGTGTAGGAGACGGACTCGCGATGATGCCGGAAGAATTTCAAGTCGAGCCGGTAGGTGCCGTCGTTTTCCACGTGGACGATGCGGCGCATCTCATTGAGAAACTCCGGCTGGCCATAAGGCGCGAGTCCCATGACCTTGTATTCGTCTCCATAGTGCGGGAAGCCGAGCCATTGCGTCATGGCGGAATAAAAAATGCCGAGCGAGTGCGGGAAATAAATGCGACCGTCCACATCGAGCGACTGTCCACTCCCGGTGCCCCAGGCGGCGCTGGCAAAATCGCCCATGCCGTCCACGGAAAGGTTCACGGCGTTATCGAAGGGCGAGCAGAGATAGGACGAGGCCAGATGTGCCAGGTGATGCTCGATGTGATGCACGCGCGCTTTCATCTTTTCACCAGGGAATGAAGCACTGATGGCATCTCCGAGGGACTGGGTCTTGCCGAGTTTTTTTACGCGTTCCCAGAGCAGCTTGGGCGATGGCCAGTGGCGCAGCACGTGGAGCAGGCGGCGGCCGTGGTTGACGCGCGGATTGAGATTGATGGCGATGTGCTCCAGATCAGAAAACTTCACGCCAGCCTCACGGAGGCAATATTTCATCGACTCCACGGGCAGACCGGCCCAGTGCTTGATGCGCAGGATGCGTTCTTCCTCGATCGCGGCGACGAGCTTGCCATCGCGGAAAAGGGCGGCGGACGAGTCGCCGTGGTAGGCGTTGATTCCGAGTATTAAGGACATAGAGAAAATAGTGGGCTCATCCGAGCACGCTGCCGCCACCAGTCAGGCGACCCGATTGTTTGTAATCCTTCAAGTTAAGTGCTTTGCGCAAAAATGCGCGGGGGAATTAAACGCCAATCATGGCGGGTTGGCCTATTAAAGACAAATATAAACAACGCGATCATCAAAAATTTCTGTAATCAGAAACCGCGCACTTCTCCACTGGGCGGAGTGGAGGGTTTACTTGTTCTGCAAATGCACAAAAGCTCCGCGCTTGTTCCCGACCACGACGTCTGGCTTGCCGTCGCCGTTCAAGTCTCCAACGTAGAACTGAGTGCCCACGCCGGAGTCGCCGTCGATGAGATGCGGAATAAATTTCGCTGAACCAGACTCGCGCTGGAGTTCAAACCACCACACGACCGCAGGCGCATTCGGTTCCGGATCGCCTTTGTTGCCGTGAGCCCAGAAACGTTTGCCGGTGATGATGTCCAACACGCCGTCACCGTTCATGTCCTTGAGTTCGATGGCGTGCGGTTGGGAGAAAACCAAGCCGGTTTCGCCCGGCTCGGTTGGGGTGCCGGTGATGAGGTGTTGTTTCCAGCCATCGTTTGTTTGCTCAAACCATGCAAGACCGTAGCCGTGCGCCGCGAGACTGGTGATGACATCCGGTTTGCCATCGAGGTTGACGTCAAAGACATACATCTGGGCGCCGCCACTGCCGAACTTGGCTTCGTGTTTGATCCACACTGGACCGCCGTCGAGCGACTTCGGTTGTTCCCACCAGCCCGTGGCTTCGAGGATGTCCATCTTGCCGTCGCCGTTCACATCGCCATAACCGATGCCGTGGGTGAAACGCTGGAACTTGAGCTTTGGCGTGATGGGATGCCAGCTCCATTTTTCATCCGGCTTCTTCGGATCGAATGTCGCGTAACCCAGATGACCGCCACTCATGCAGAGCAGGTCGGGCTGGCCGTCGCCATTGATGTCCGTGAACATGGGCGACTCGTTGTCGGTCACATCGAGCGCGACATGCTTTTTCCATTGCGTGTCCTTTCCCTGCGGATTCTCATACCAGAGCGTTTCCTTGCCGGGGAAACCCATTACGATGTAGTCCGTCCAGCCGTCGCCGTTGATGTCGTGAGCTGCGGAAATGAAATTGTCGCTGTAGCCATTCGCCACGCTCTTGGCACCTGGAAAACCCTCGATTTCATTGACGGTTCCATCTTCCTGTTTGGCTTTGGTGCGCTGGGTGTCGGGATAAATGACTTGCCGCTTTTTGAAATCGGGTCCCGCAAACCAATACGGTCCGTAGATCACGTCCATCTTGCCGTCCTTGTTTACATCCGCGGCGGTCGCTCCTTCGGCCCAGAAGTTATCGGTCAGCTGCTGCTTGGTCCAATGTCCATCCGCTGCGGGGGGCGGGGTGGATTGAGCAAAAACGGAGCCAACAACAGCAAGACAAAGGCAAATGGAGATTTTCATGATGATGTGGAGGGGGCTAATATTATTTCGTGCTATCGGCGCACCCATCGCATCCCCAGCGCCACGCTCCACTGAAATTTACGCGCATGTTCCCGAATGAGAAATGGCAGGTCGACGCGTTGCGCCAGCGTAAAATGCCTGGCGAGTTTTTCTTGGAGCCACTCCAATGTGGAGCCGCCCGGCCAGTTCTTTGAGGGCGTATATTCTTCCAGCCAAGTGCAGGGCGTGGTCAGCAACAGTTGTCCGTTGGTTTTCACGAGTGAGGCTAGACGGTCGAGCAGGCGCTGTGGTTCGCTCAAACGACACAAAAGATTGGCCGCGTGAACGACCTCAAAACTTCCGAGATCTTCGCGCAAATTCATCGCGTCGCCCTGCTCGAACTGAATATGCGCCCGCGCACGGAGCGCCGGTCGTGAAGCCTGCAGCCTGGTGGTTTCCGCAGCTTCATCGATGCGCGAGTAATTGAATGCTCCCTCCTGCTGGATCGTCTCCGCCGCTTGAATGAAGGCGTGCGAGTAATCAATGCCGATGACTTCCCGACAATGCTGCGCCAGTTCATAGCTTGAACGTCCCACGGCGCAGCCGAGATCAAGCGCGCGCGCCTGCTGGGGGATGATCGCGGGATCGAGCAGTTCGTTGACACTGCGCTGAGCAAATTTCAGCGCATCCTTTGGTCCGAAAGTCCAGGGCAGCACTTCGTCATCCGCTCCGTAGTGAAACAGGAGGTATTCGTCGAGCAGGCGCTTCGTTTCGTAGATGTTCATCAACTTTCCAATGCCTTGCGCAAATGCTCCGCAGGCTGGAAGTGCTCAATCAGCACCGTGGTCTTTCCGTGGCGATGCATCCGCGCCTGGGCGATGTCGAAATTCGGCGTCTTGTGTGGAGCGAACAAGATGTCGTCGTGCGTGGCGTTCTGGTGTCGCTTGAAAAGCTTCGGGGTGATATGTCCGCCCAGATGATCGTCGCGTCCCGTGGCCAGATGGCAGGTGCCGAGAACTTTTTCATCCTGAATGTCCGCGCCGGAAACCGGCAGCACCTGAGTGCCAAATCCGAGTTCGCCGAGCACGCCGGTCATCGGATCGTCGGTCAGTTTTTGATTGTGAGCGTCAATCGTGCCTTGTTTGCCTTCGATGAGTTCCGCCTTGACGATGCGACCACCGGTTACGGTCAGCCGGCCGAGGGTGCCGTCTTCATATTTCATGGGGAACTCACCTTCCGCACCGGTGGGCACGAAATATACTTCGCCCGCAGGCAGATTTGCGATGTCCGGTTTATCACCCCGGCAGAGGCCGTGACTTTTCTGCGCCTCTTGCTGTGATAATTCCAGCCGGACCGTCATCGGCGCATGGCCGTCCACGGTGAAATCAATCTCCACCCAGTCAGCCTGGGTCATGGCCAGTCTGAGCTTTTCCGCATCGCGGCTCACATCATTGTAATCCACCGCGAGCCCGGAATTCAGGATCACGTCATTGACGCCGTGCAGTGTCGCGCCGCGAAACCCGTATTGCTTGGCAAACGCCGTCAGCGGTGCGGTCGCGCTGAAGGTGGAGATGCAGAGGATGATGTCGTAGTTCGGATAGACATTTTTCTCCAGGCTTAAACGCTGACCGCTCATGTCCGCGCAGGCATCGGGCAGGTCGAGATTGCTTCCGGTGGTTTCGGTGTAAGCAAACATTTCGCCGCCTTTGAGGGCGAGTTCATCCATGACGCCGGCGTGGAGCGGCTTGAAGAAATTCTCGTGCGCCTGCCGTTGGATTTTTCGTGCGGGATTTTTTAGGAACGCGGCGTCCTTGGCTTCTGCAAGATCTGGCAGGTCGATCAGAATGCAGATGCGGCGGCCGAAGGTCGGCTCGAACACGGTGCTGAGCAGGCGGGCGAGATCAAAGGGCGGGAAGGTGCGCCCGATGGCGGAGGTCTGGACTGAGGTCATGGGAGTGGACAAGATGGCACGAAATGGTGCTGAATGTAAATCGTTTTACGCGCCCAGCAGCGGAGGCGGGCGCAAAAAAACAGCGCCAGGTTTCCCCGGCGCTGCTGGTTTTTTAATAAAATTTCTGCTGACTCAGGCGGCTTTCTTTTTCGGAGTGGCGGCCGCAGGCTTCTTTTCCTCTTTTTCCTTGGTTTCGGTCTTGGCATCCTTCTGCTTCGGACTCAGGTTTACGGATTCGAGTTCGTCAGTGCCGCCATTTGCGGAGTTCTTCACATAGCCGCTGACCCACTGACCTGTCACAGCGTCTTTCACTGTCGCTGCCTTGCCATCTTTCTTGATGGTAGTGGTTTTGGAGATGGTGAATTTCCGATCAGGCTTTCCTTCGCCACCTTTGACGGTCAGCTCGGTGTCAGTGAGGGAAAGAAGCTGGCCATAAAGCGGATAGTGATCTTTTTTAGCATCGCTTTTGGTTTCTTCCTTTTTGGCGGGTTCAGTCGCCGCTTCAGGTGCCTTTTTCTTGTCAGCCGAAAAGGCTGCGGGGGTGGAAAGTGCGAAGGCGAGGATGACAGTGGACAGGATGGTCGTGGTTTTCATATTTTGTGGGTTTAAGTTCAATCGAACACTAGTTTATAAATAAACCCCAATGGGGAGGCAATCTTTATTTTAAAAATTTACGGAATTGCGTCGCCTAAACGCCCCAGCACAGCCTTGATAAGTCGCAGCTGGCCGTGTTCCGTCTTGATTCTACGGAATTTGCGGCGAATAAAAATCCTCCAGCCACGTCCAAAGCCATGAATCCACCCGACGCAACGCCCGCCGCCAGCACGGAGGGCGACGCGACGGCGGATTCCGGGCTGGTTCGGCTCGCTCAAGGCGGTGATGCCCGGGCCTTTGACCAGCTTGTCACCCGCTATCGAGGAAAAATTTACGGTATGTGTTATCACCTGGTTCAGAATGAACAAGATGCTTGGGATCTCGCGCAGGAGGCCTTTATCAAGGCCTGGCGCGCGTTGCCTTCGTTCAAGCTGGATTCTACATTCTATACCTGGCTCTACCGCATCACCCACAACTGCTCCTATGACGCGCTGCGCAAACGCCGCATTGTGAGTGACGGCGAGTTCGACGATGATCTCCAGCGAACGGTTGCTGCCGGCGCCGAGGCGGTGCCCAAGGGGGTCGCGCGACCCGACCACGCCATGAGAAACAAGGAGCTGGGCGCGCGCATCACGGCCGCGATCGACCAGCTCTCACCCGACCATCGCAGCGTGATCCTCTTGCGTGAGGTGGAAGGTCTCAGCTACGAGGAGATTTCCGAGATCACCCAGCTGCAAACCGGCACCGTGATGAGCCGCCTATTTTACGCCCGTAAAAAACTCCAGGAACTCCTGAAAGACACCTATGAAAACGCCTGACCACACTGAACGCATCACTCGCTGGCTCGACGGAGTCATGTCCCCCGCCGAGAAGGCTGCATTTCTGAAAGAGATGCAAGCCGACCCGGATCTAAAGAGTGAAGTTTCTTCTCTGGAAGAAATTGGCGGCTGGGTCCGCGATCATGCCACATTGGAAAAGTCCGTGCCGAACGCAGACTTTTTCAATTCGCAGATTCAAGATCGCATCGCCGAACTCCAGCGCACCGATGACCGGCGCATCTCTGCCAGCGGCGGAGTTGCGTCATGGTTCAACTGGCTGCGCATGCCCTGGGTCGTCGCAGGTGCCGCCGCACTCATCGCGCTCGGTTTTTTTATGACCATGCACGAGGGCCAGCTCCAGACCCAGGTGTTCAGCGTCTATGTGCCGAACCCAGCCGTGATCGCCACGGTGAATTACAACGCCGCAGCCGGCGCCACGGTGCTGACGCTGGATGGACTCAGCTCGTTTCCCGATGACAAGATCATCAGCGGTCTCAACGTGCATCACAGCGACAATGATCTCGAAATGGCATCGACCACGCTTTACGATGCCAGCGGCAAGGTGCTGCTGGTCATGGCCACGGACGCCCGCAGCCGGCCTCTGTTGCTGGGCAGAGAGGTGGAATGAGGAATAACAAAACTCGAATGACAATTTTGCGACAGCACCACTTCCGAAAATCTGCCCTTCCATGCAAGGATCAGGCAGTGCGATCATGGCCAACGTCT
>JAIOQF010000077.1 GCA_021413535.1 Verrucomicrobiota bacterium | reverse complement strand
AATGGGTCGGCATTCCCGCGCCTGATCAACGGGTGAACGAATACCCGCACCAGCTCAGCGGTGGCATGAGGCAGCGGGTCATGATCGCCATGGCCCTGTCGTGCAGCCCGCGGGTGCTGATTGCCGACGAACCGACCACCGCGCTCGATGTGACTGTGCAGGCGCAGATTCTCGATCTGCTCAAGCGATTGCAAAATGAAACCGGGATGGCCGTCATCCTCATCACGCATGATCTCGGCGTGGTAGCCGAGACCTGCGATGATGTCGCGGTGATGTATGCCGGTCGTATCGCCGAGCGCGGGCCGGTGGAGTCCATCTTCAAGCGCCCGCTGCATCCTTACACGAAGGGCTTGATCAACTGTCTGCCGAAGCTCGATCATCCGCCGAAGACGCCACTGCTTGTCATTCCCGGATCGGTGCCGGGTCTGGGCGAACTTCCCGCTGGTTGTCGTTTTGCATCGCGTTGTCCAAACCGACATGACGCTGAAGTGCTCGTGTCGCGCCAGCCCTGGAGGGAGTGCGGCGGCGGGCACGGAGTCGAAGCGTGCGCTTGTTTTGCCAATCAACTTTCCACGTCATGAGCCTGCTGACTGTCGAGGATCTAAAACTTCACTACCCAGTGCGCGGCGGCGTTTTCAACACGACGAAAGCGTGGTGCAAAGCGGTGGATGGCGTGAGTTTTTCTCTGAATCCGGGCGAGACGCTGGGGCTGGTAGGGGAGAGCGGATGCGGCAAGTCCACGGTTGCGAAATCGGTCGTGCGACTGCTGAAACCAACGGCGGGCAAGGTTGTCTTTGAAGGTCATGACATCACGCATTCGCGGTCCGGTGCGCTGCGCACACTTCGTCGGCAGATGCAGATGGTGTTTCAGGATCCGGCGGAATCCCTGAACCCGCGGCACACAGTGGGTCAGATACTGGAGGACCCTTTTATCATTCAACGTCTGGGCTCGCGCACTGATCGCGGGGAACGGGCTGTTGAACTTTTGCAACGTGTCGGGCTTTCGGCAGATGCCATCCATCGCTATCCTTTTGAATTTTCCGGCGGACAACGCCAGCGCTTCGGCATCGCGCGGGCACTCGCACTGTAGCCGAGGTTGATCGTGTGTGACGAACCCGTTTCGGCGCTCGATGTCAGCGTGCAGGCGCAGGTTTTGAATCTGCTCCTTGAATTACAAAAAGACGTCGGCCTCGCCTATCTTTTCATCGCGCACGACTTGGGTGTCGTGCAGCACATGAGCGACCGGGTGGCGGTCATGTATCTCGGAAAAATCGTCGAACTTGCTCCGGCAGCGGAACTTTACCGGAATCCGCGGCATTCTTACACCAAGGCGCTGCTGGATGCGATTCCGGTGGCAGATTCCACGAAGCGCCGACCGCGCCGGCTTTTGAAGGGCGATGTTCCGTCACCGATCAACCCACCCGAAGGTTGCGCGTTTGGTCACCGGATGAGTCATCCTCGTTGGAAGGACAGCGTCGGCATGAAACTGAAGCTGGAAGAAATCCAGCCCGGCCACTGGGTGCAGAAGTGTCCGTGTTGTGTGGATTAAGCGCCTAAAAGTTGCATGCGAGAGCTATTTATATCAGCGCTTGCAAGAATGGACTGTGCTCATTAACATCGCGCCATGAAAACCAGGCTGACTCGTATCTCCCTTCTGGCCGCGGCTCTTCCGCTGCTTTGGATCCCATCTTGCAAGGACGCCGGCGGCGGACCTGCAGCAACTGAAATTGTCATCGGCGAAGTAGCAGCGCTGACCGGTGGCACGGCTACGTTCGGCCAGGGTTCTCATGCAGGAACCCAGATGGCCGTGGATGAGGCAGGCACCGTGGTCAAAAAACTGATCTCACGCGAAAAAGCTGTCGCCATCCTTGGGGAAGTGGCCTCCAGCAAATCACTCGAAATGGCACCGATCTGCCAGAAGGCAGGCATCCCGATGATTTCGCCGGCATCCACGAACCCAAAAGTAACCGAGGTGGGTGATCATATTTTTCGGGTCTGTTTCATAGATCCGTTTCAAGGAACCGTGATGGCGAAGTTCGCGCTCGCTCGCGGCTGGAAGAAAGTGGCCATCGTGACGGATGTGAAGCAGGATTACAGCGTGGGCTTGTCCGATTTCTTCAAGAAATATTATACAGCCAATGGCGGCACGATCGTCAGCGAGCAGAGTTACAGTTCCGGCGACAAGGATTTCAAGGCGCAGCTCACCGCGCTCAAGGGCTCGGCTCCAGACGCGATATTTGCCTCGGGCTACTACAATGAAGCCGGACTGATGGCTGTGCAGGCGCACGAGCTGGGCATAACTGTTCCGATGCTGGGCGGCGATGGTTGGGACTCACCCTCGCTGACTCAGGTGGCGGGCAAGGCCATGGAAGGAAACTTTTTCTCCAATCACTTCGCTGCGGAAGACGCATCGCCGATCATCCAGGATTTCGTCAAGAGATTCACGGCCAAGCACAAGAGCACCCCGGATGCCATGGCCGCACTTGGCTATGATTCCATGATGATCCTGGCTGCCGCGATGAAAAAGGCTGGCACCACTGAAGGCAAGGCCGTGCGTGATGCGATTGCTTCCACGAAGGATTATCAGGGCATCACTGGAAAGATCACTTTGGATGAGAAGCGCAATGCCACGAAGCCAGCGGTGATTCTGACGATCAAGGACGGTAAGTTTGTTTACGTGGAAACGATTGCGCCGTAAGGCGCGAGCTACAAACCATCAGCTATCAGCTTTTTTTGGAACAGTTCGTCCAGCAACTCCTCAACGGCCTTTTCCTCGGCTCGATTTATGCGCTCATCGCGCTGGGCTATACGATGGTCTACGGAGTGCTGCGCTTCATCAATTTCGCGCACGGAGATGTGTTCATGCTCGGAGCGTTTTCGGGGCTCTATCTGAACAAGTGGCTCGCGCCGATGCTGACGAAACTTCCGTGGCCAGCATCGATCGCGCTGGTCCTGGTGCTGTCGATGATGATCTGTGCCGCCTTGGGCATCGTCATTGAATTTCTCGCTTACCGTCCATTGCGCGACAAGCCCAAGTTGAATGTGCTGATCACGGCTATTGGCGTGTCCTTGTTCATCGAATATACCTGCCAGCTTATTTTCGGTGCGACGCAGCAGCCATTCCCCGTTTTGATACCCAAGAGCAACGTTGCCGGCATCGGCGGTCTTACGGTGACCAATGTCCAGGTGATCGTGCTCGTCACCGCGTTCTCGCTCATGCTTGGGTTGCGCTTTATTGTGATGGGCACGCGGCTTGGGTTGGCGATGCGTGCCTTGTCGCTCAATCCTACCGCTTCCTCGTTAATGGGTGTGAACAATGGGGTGGTCATCTCCTTCACCTTCGGTCTCGGCTCCGCACTGGCTGCGGCTGGAGGCATTCTCTATGCGTCTTTGTATCCCAGTATTGAGCCTTTCATGGGCATCACGCCGGGTTTGAAGGCATTCGTCGCGGCGGTGTTGGGCGGCATCGGAAACATTCCTGGAGCAGCGCTGGGCGGACTCATCATTGGTGTGGTGGAAACACTGGTCGCGGGCTATAGCCAGTCACTGGGAATTCCGTCAGGTTATAAGGAAGGCGTGGCGTTTGTGATTCTGATTCTGATCTTGATTTTCAAACCGTCGGGACTGCTCGGCAAAGTGGAGAGGGAAAAGGTGTGATGAAATATAAGGCCCAGATCTTTCTGTTCGTCGCACTCGCCGCCAGCCTTGGCGTGTCGCTTTGCGCCAGCAACATCGATGATTACTTTCTCGACATCCTGCTCAACGTAGGCATTAACGTCACGCTCGCCGTCAGTCTCAACCTGGTGAACGGCCACACCGGACAGTTCTCGCTGGGGCACGCCGGATTCATG
>JAIOQF010000076.1 GCA_021413535.1 Verrucomicrobiota bacterium | reverse complement strand
GTAGTTCAATGGTAGAACACGAGCTTCCCAAGCTTGATACGTGAGTTCGATTCTCATCACCCGCTCAGTCAGTTTATGCGGCCCATTCGTTCATGATGGGGTTCCAAGCCCAGATCATTAAATTCTTATCCATGGGTTGATGCCTGTGAAATGAAATCTAAAAAACTAACAAGACGCACGTTTGTCGCGCGCACTTCCGTAATCACGGCGGGGATGGTTGTTGAATCCAGCCGGAGATATTTATCTGCACAGGTCGCCACGGCACCCGGCCTTTTTCAGGCGATGGGCACGCGCGCCGGGGAAGTGACAGACACGACGGCAATTGTCTGGACGCGGCTCACGGCTGCGCCGAAACGGCATGACGGCGGCCTGGTTATTTCCAAACAGACGAAGGGCAAGGCGAAGCTGGACATGAGCCAGTCGAAGATTGATGTGCCGGTCGAATCGCTTGAAGGCGCTTGTCTGGGTGCGCCAGGGCGCTTGCAGTTGCGCTATGGCACGCGCGAGGATTTGAGTGATGCGAAGCAGAGTGAAGTTATTAGGGCGAGCGCGGAGAACGATTTCATCTGCGAATTCAAACTCAGCGGACTGAAGCCGGGGACGGTTTATTATTATGCGAGCGAGATTCCCGGTGCGCCGAGGGAGAGAGTTTTCCGCGGCAAATTCGAGACGGCGCTGGCGGTGGATGCACCGGGCAACTTGCGCTTCTGCGTAATGACCTGTCAGGATTACGGCGACCGCGGGCATCCCGATGGGCATGACATTTATCCCGCGATGGCGGCACTTAATCCGCAGTTCACGTGCCTCACGGGCGATCTTGTTTACTACGATCATGGCGATCCGATTGCCGTAACCGAGCGGCTGGCGCGATATCACTGGGAGCGGATGTTCAGCCTGCCGCGGCTGGTTGAATTCAACAGCAATCACTCGACCTACTGGCTCAAAGATGACCATGACACGATCAAGAACGATTCAGGGCCGGGTGCGTCGTTGGGTGAGTTTACCTTCGAGCAAGGGCAGAGGATTTTTCGCCAGCAGGCGCCGATGAATGACGATGGCCCGGGCTATCGCACCGTGCGCTGGGGGCGTGACTTGCAGGTGTGGTTCACGGACGGGCGCGATTTTCGATCGAAAAACAATACTCCCGACGGCCCGGAGAAGACGATCTGGGGCGCGGAGCAGAAAGCGTGGTTCAAGCGCACAGTGAAGGAGAGCGATGCGACGTGGAAGGTGCTGGTGTCGCCCACTCCCCTCGTCGGGCCGGATCGAAAGAATAAAAACGACAATCATTCCAACGAGGGCTTCCAGCACGAGGGCGATGAAATCCGCGCGTGGCTGCAGGCGACTGTGCCGGATAATTTTTTTGTCATCACTGGCGACCGTCACTGGCAGTATCATTCAGTGCATCCCGAGACCGGCGTGCAGGAATTCAGCGTTGGCCCCGCCAGTGACGAGCATGCAAGCGGCTCGCCCGGCTTCGACGCGAAGTATCATAAGTTCCACCGCGTGAAGGGCGGCTTTCTCGCCGTCACGCTCCGGCGCGAAAATGCCATGAGCCGTATTCTTTTCGAACACCGCGATGTGAAGGGGGCTGTCGTTTACTTTTGGAGCAGTGAGCGCACGACAGCATGACCATGAAAACGATCCGGCTGCTCACTCTATAAATAAAGTTGTGACCGGTTCCGGCCAGTCCGATCAATAGCAGCGGTTGCGCGGATAGTAGCAGCGCGGACCAGAAGAATAAGACAAGGAATAGCTGGGATAAGCGTAGACTGGTGGCGGATAGTAGTAGGCTGGGGCGCGGTAATAATAATTGGCTGGTGCCGGGCGCTGGTAGCCGTAACGATAGTCATCCGCATAGCCGAGCGCGGAGCCGGCAATCGCACCGATCGCTCCGCCGATGGCTGCGCCTTCCAGGGGACGTCCGCTTTGATTGCCGATGATGGCACCAGCGATTCCTCCCGTGGCAGCGCCGAGCACGCCGCCTGTCGCCTGATTGGGGCCGGCATAGTAAGGATAGGGTGCGACACAGGAACTCAAGATAAGGGCGGCACAGGCGAGGGGAGCGGATGTTTTCATGGCGTGGCGACGGGGGTTCGAGGAGATTTGACGCGCCCAGTGGCGGAGTATTCAATCTTTCTGCACAACGACCTTTTGTAAGATGGCGCGAGTTTGTGACAGCGCTTTCAGGCTTATTGCAATGAGAAGACCTCAATTTTGTCAGGATGGCCCTTTACTTCGTGACTGCCGTGCGGCTCGAACAAATCACGTCCCGGCGGCCAGTCCAACACAAACGCGGCACTAGCCAGCACGCCGGTGTCGAGCTGTCGGGTGAGGCTCTCGATGCGAAAGACAATGTTGACTGCGTCGCCTACGGCGGTGTTGATGCCCTTGCCCATCGCGCCCATGGCGGCATCTCCCACATGTAGTCCGACGCGGCAGTCGAGTGAAATATTTTTCTGCGTCTTGAGCATGAGCCGGGTGGGGGAGGTGCTGGTGGCATCGGAATTGCGCAATGTGCGAGCTGCTTCCACAGCCTTGGCGCGGATGTCCGGCTCCGTGCCGTGCCAATAGGCGAAGACGCAGTCACCAATAAATTTGTCGATCGTGGCGCCGCCTTTGCGCATGATGGAGTTGCAGTCGGCATACCATTCGCGCAGGAGGTCGGCGACTTCACTAGCACTAAGCTGGGCGCTGAGCGCGGTGAAGCCGCGCAAGTCGGCCACCAGAAGTGTCACCGCCCGGGTGACGAGCTTGACCGGCGCGCGGCGCAGCACCTGAGTGGTCATCCCGATTTCGGTCGCATCGTGCGGTGCGCCGTCGTCCTGACAGAAGATCAGAAGATTGGTGCCGAACTGCACGCGGTCGCCGTCGCGCAGCACGCGCGCGGTGGTCAGCGCAGAGTCGTTCACATAGGTGCCATTTGCGCTGCCGAGGTCCACCAGCCAGAAGTGGCCGCCTTCGCGCCGGATGGTGGCATGTTGCCGCGATACTCCGCTGTCTTCGATCTTGATCGTTACGTCGTCACCGCGACCGATGAGATTGAATTCGTCGAGGTCGTAGGTCTTGCCGGAGGTTAGTGCTTTGAGGTGTGTTCCCATGAGTCGTTTGACACCTTCTTTTGAACCGGACTCACGCATCAAAGTCAAGCAACCGTTTGCTATTCCAATTAATCAATTCTGATTAATCTTGACTGTATTGTCGCGTTGGGTTCTAAAATTCACATTTGTGCTTTTAGGACAAATTTTCTAAGGTCAATTTTTCGTCTTCATTGCAGCCCAGCGCAGAATTGCATTTACTAAAACCTTCAACTTCGAATCTCACGGTCGCGGAGCGCTGTGGGATATTCCTTCTTCTCGGCGTGGCCGTCTTGCTACGCGTGCTATTTGCCTGGCACTTTCGGATCGATTCGGATGAGCCGCAGCATCTTCACGTCGTCTGGGGCTGGACGCACGGGATGCTGCCGTATCGCGAACTCTTCGACAATCACGCGCCCGTCTTTCAGGCTCTGTGTGCTCCACTTTTCCATCTGCTTGGGGAGCGTCCGGATATTCTACTGCCAATGCGGCTGGCAATGATCCCGCTTTTCGCCGCGACGATCTGGTGCGTCTGGCATATCGCGTCGGGAATTTTCTCGCCGCGCACGGGGGCGTGGACAGCAATGCTCGCCGCGTTCTTTCCGCCTTTCTTCACGACCTCGATCGAGTTCCGGCCGGATGAGCTGTGGACGCTCGTTTGGATGCTGACGCTGACCGTTGCGAGTTCCGGCCGAGTCACGACATGGCGGGCTTTCGTTGTCGGACTTCTACTTGGGCTCGCGTTCAGCGTCTCAATGAAGACGACGCTGTTGGCCGCAGCGCTCGGGCTGGCCTGCCTCGGCACGCTTTGGCTGCGGATGCGGGAGGGGGAGTCGGTGGGTTGGTCGCGGGTGCTGCGGAATCTAGCGGCCTCGCTGGGTGGTGTCGTGGTGGTGCCAGCGTTAGTCGTGATCTTTTTTATGAAAAACGGGGCGGGGGAACAGATGCTTTACTGTGTCATCGGCCACAACGTGTTGCCGACCGCCACCCAAGCAGGTCACCCTTTCCGGGCTTTGTTCGGTTGGCTGGCGGGCCTGTCGCTGACCATGCTCGGCGCGTGGTTCATTGGTCGCTGGGAAAAACCACTGGCGGTGCGCATGCGGTTTACCTTCATTTTTCTCGCGGCGGCTTTCTTTTATCTCACGTTGCTCTGCTTCTGGCCGATCATTACCGCTGAGACTTGCCTGCCTGGGTATCCCGTCGGAGCAATTGTCATCGCGCCGCTGGTGTTGGCTCTAGTCGGGCGCGTGCGCTGGTTGCCGGCGCTGCTCGTCGTTGGGGAAATCGTCGTGATCTGCACCTTAGACCCGCCCTTTACCGACCGGACCGCAGATAAGATCGGGATCATCGCCGATACGTTAAAGCTGACGGACGAGAGCGACTACGTGATGGATGGAAAAGGCGAGACCATCTACCGGCGGCGTCCCTTTTACTACGTGCTCGAAGGTCTCACTAAACGCCGCATCGAACTCGGCCTGATTAAGGACAACATCCGGGAGCGAATTATCGCCACTGGCGCGCCACTCGCCATCACGGGGCGGATGCCGGAGCTGGGGCAGAAATTCATCAAGCAGAACTATATCCCGATTGCCTTCCGCCTGTGGGTGCTCGGCCAGATCGCGCGCCCGGGCGTGAAGGCGTTCGAGGTAGCCGTGCCGAGTCGCTACACTCTCGTTTGTGAAACCGGTGCGTTCGCGGGTTCGCTCGACGGCATACCGTTTGAAGGTCCGCGCGAGTTGGCGGCGGGACAGCACACATTTCAGCAGACTGGCGGTGACGGTCGACTGGCTCTTGTTTGGGCCCAGGCCGTCGAGCGCGGCTACTCTCCATTTGCCCCGATCAAGGCCGACTACCGCACAAAGCACGACTGATATACCCATCTCACTCCGAGGCTCCGATTGCCGTCTGGGAATGGACCAATTTATTCTGTGCTGGGGTGGCGTGTGTGATATTCGAGCGAAATCTGTGCTGGCATGAGCATGTTCCTGAGTCATCTTGCGAGATAATGCGTTGGCTTGTCATGCAATTTTCCGTTTGCCTTATGGGGCCGGTATTGTTTGCCCACACGGTGCCAACCATCACCGTGGAAGCGGAGTTTAGCGCGGGGCGCGAAATTACATTGCGGGTGAATCTTGATCCGCGACTTTTTCTTTCGGAGCAGCCGACATCACTCCCGCCGGTGCCTGCGACTTGGTGGTTTGAACAAAATGAAGCAGCTCGGGCCAGTTCGCTGGCTGCGGCGCAGGCTTATCTCGAAAAAAACATACTCTTTCAGGCAGGTGATTTTCGCATCGGGGGTGGCTGGACTGTGGTTGCCATCGACAGTTCATCGACTTTTCCGATCGGTCCTAACAGCGCGGAAGTCCATTTTCTGGCTGAGCATCGCGGTTCCCTGCCTGATGATGCGGGTGATTTCAAGGTGACGCTGGATCAGCGCGCTGCTGTTGGATTGATTCTGCTCAACAGCACCGAAGGCAAAGCGGAGCGCCATCCCCAGGCGATTTTTCCGGGCGAGTCGAGCCGTGGATTTAAGCTGCCGGAGATGATAAAAGCAGATGCGAAATCAGCGTCGACTGTGGTTTATTCACCCGCACCAGCAGGATCGGGACATTTCGCCGCCGATCATCTGCTGGTTGCGCTGGTGCTGGCGTGGTTGTTTCGCGGACGTTATATCTTCGGCATGATCATGATCACGGTGTTTCAATTGTCACATGTCATCACGGCGCTGGCGGTGACGGGCGCTTGGTTGCCGGATGCGCCGTTCTGGATGTTGGCTGCGGGTTGGATCGCGCTCGCGGCAGCACTTTTACTGTCGCATCAGCGCCAGCTAATTCGGGCTGCGGCTTGTTTTTCAGTCGCGGGTCTCTGTCATGGATTGAACGTGTCGCATCTTCATCTGGCGGCTGTGGACATCGCTGCGGTTCTCCGTGAGGCCGGACTGACTGGCGCGATGCAACTGGCGGTCTTCACTCTGGCGAGTGTGGTCTTGACCATGATCTCTCGCAGGCGGCGGCGCGGCAAAACCGGAATGGAACTCTGCTAAACTATGCCTGTTCGGCGGGCACGACATTTCCCTCTGGCGTGATGGCCATTCCGACGGCGGCGGCGGCTTCGGCTGCGGGACCGCCAAAGCCCAGGAGCATGGCCACTTCGTCTTGCACGCTTTCAATTTCATCAAGCCGCAACTCTGGATCGCGAATGATGAAGACCTCGCCTGTCTTGCGATGTTCGTAAATGAGCATCCGGCCTTGGGCGCCTTCGCGGGCTTCCTTGGGCATGAGGAGTTTTTTTCGCTCCAGCATCAAGGTGAGAATATAGCGCGCGTTCTCGGTGTTGGGCTGGTCATCCTCGCAGAGTTTGCGCAACAGATTTTCCGCGCTCTCGCGACCGGTGATCTCGGGCCGGGCGGGCGCGGTCTCCGGTTTGACGTAGGCTGACTGCCAGGAAGAAAACGGCGTGCGTTCTGCAATCTCTTCAGCCCAGGCTTCGGCGCTTACGTCGCGGCGGATGAACTCGCCGGTATTGGTGTCGAAATGGATGGCGGTGTGAAAGTTTTCTCCTTCGACGAAGAGCCGGCCGGTGCGGGCACATTCGTGGGAGCAGGACTTGATGTTCCAGGCTTGCTGCATGGGATTCGGATTAGTTTTGCACGCGGGGCTCGCGTTTCTGCTTGAGGCGGAGCCAGAGTATTTTCAGACGCTCGAACTGAAGTTTCCAGTCCACGAGGTATTTTGGCAGATCGCGGTTTTGTGAGCGCAGCTGGTAGAGATACAGGCCCACGCCACCCAGGATGAGGTGGGGCATCCAGACGGAGAGGAAGGCGGGCATGTGCCGGCTCTTGCCGAGATTCAAGAAGAGGTGGTCGATGAAAAGCAATGTGAAGAAAATGAAGATGGAGCCCGCAACGCCGCCGAGCATTCCGCGACGCGAGAAGACGACGCCGAGCGGTGCGGCCATCAGCACCACAACGAAGGCTTGCATGGGCAGGGCGAAACGATAGAAAAGATGCGAGATATAGGGCGCAAGTTTTTGCGGGCCGTAGGTGCGGTTGGCGCTCAAATATGAAATGAGCTGGGGGACGCCGAGAAACTCCGGGGAGAGAGAGTTGCTCATCAGCATCCACGGCGTTTCATTCCAGTTCGGCTGATCCAATCGGTTGGAGCCCGCTTCATTCTTGAAGTTTTTCATGCCCACGACGATGCCATTTTCATAGGAGACTTCTGCACCGTTATTGAAAGTCCACACGCGATTCTCCGGCCACCAAGCCATGCTGCGGGCGAACCAAGCCTTGACCAGATGTCCCTTTTCATCTTCCTGGCGCACTTCGATGCGGCGCATCCGCTCCCGGCGCAGATCGCTGGGCACGATGCCGACAAACCAGGTGCGGCGGTCTTCGTTGTTGTGGTAAACCAAGTCCATGACCAGGATGTCCTGTTTCATGTGTTCCTTCACATCTTCCAGCAGCTTTTTCTTGTTGCCCTCCGCCATCGGCGCCCAGTGATAGTTGGCCACCACGCCGAGAAGCGAGGCGTAAATGCCTATAATAAAAAAGGGGCGCAAGACCTGGCCCAGGCTTCGTCCTGCGCCGAGCATGGAGATGATCTCGTTGGCGCGGGACATTTTCCCCAGGGAATAGAGCGTGGCCAGCAGCAGCGTGACGGGAGCAATGGTCACATAAATCGTGGGCAGCAGCTTGATGTAGAAGAGGAAAATGACGCTGCCGCTGATGTTGTTCTCGCGGAAATTCTCCAGGTGATCCTTCAGATCCATTACGATCCAGAGCGTGGTAAACGCCAGGAAACAGAACAGGAGCGGCTGCAGCATATTGCGCAGCGCATAACGCTCCATGATCCGGCAGCGAATGTAATAGAGCATTGCAAACGGTGGCGACATCAGCAGCCCCACCATCAGGAAGATCTGAATGGCGAAGGCAATGTTGGAAAATTCTTCGCCGAGCACGCCCACTTGCGATTGCTCCCAACGGTCATAAAAGTTTGTCGCCAGTGCCCATACCGTCAGGACGGTTGATGCGATCCAGGTGGGGCGCAGCATCTTCTGCACGTCGGGATACGCCCGGATGATGTAGGCGTGATAGACTACGCCGCCGAGCAGGACAAAGAGGCGTAAATATGAGAGCAGGTAGAGAAAAACATACGCTCCCATCGGCGGAGGCGTCCAGTCTTTGGGCAGTTCCAAGACGTTCGAGGGCGTCTCGGGCATGAATGATTCATGGTAGCCAGCTTGGATGCAGAGGAACATCACCCCGGCTGCACCGAGCCAGACGCAGCTCATGGCATGAGGCGCGTTCCGCAGCCAGCGCAGGGCGAAACTGAGCAAGTTGAGGACGGGTTGGAGAAACTTCATGCGATGCGGTGAGCGCGCAGCTTTCAACACCATCTGCGCCACGTCAACTCGTGATGCATCTTGCACCTCGCTCGCGTTGCGCGTAACACAGCGGATGATTCAGCTCGCGTCTGATGCCGAAGGGACAGCTGCACCCGCCTCGCTGGTGGAGCGCATGGCCACGGCTTTTTCGAAGGATGGCGCACTGGCCAAGTCGCCGGATTTCGAGTTCCGCTCCCAGCAGCAGCGCATGGCGCGGGTGGTGGCGCGGGCTTTGGAGGTGAACAAGCCGGTGGTGATTGAAGCCGCAACCGGCGTGGGCAAGTCGCTGGCGTATCTGTTGCCAGCCGTGACTTTCGCGCTGGAGAATGACCGCAAGGCGATCATCTCCACGCACACGATCAACTTGCAGGAACAGCTGATCTTAAAAGATTTGCCGATCGTGCAGAAGATCGTTGGCCGTGAATTCCGCGCGGAATTGCTCAAGGGTCGCGGCAACTATATCTGCCCGCAGCGGCTGGAAAAAGCCATCCAAGGTGCACAGTCGCTCTTTACATCGAGCGAGAATGTCGAGCTGCAGCAGCTTTGGGAGTGGTGTCAGAAAACGACCGACGGCACGCTGAGTGACATCGCATTCACGCCATCGCCCAAGGTGTGGTCGCAGGTGTGCAGTGAGGCGCATCTCTGCACGCCGCGCCGTTGCGGGACGACGCGCTGCTTTTATCAGGCCGCGCGCAAGCGCATCGCGGAGGCGCATGTGATCGTGCTGAATCACACGCTTTTTTTTACGCTGCTTTCATCAGTGGAGGAAATGCTGCCGGAGGATGCGAATTTCATTTTTCCGCGCGACTTCCTGATCGTCGACGAGGCGCACACGGTGGAGAATGTGGCCGCGCGCGCTTGTGGGCTGCGGTTGTCAGAGTCGGGACTGCGCTTTGAACTGCAGCGGCTCTATAATCCGCGTTCGCGCAAGGGCCAGTTCGTGCAGCACGGCGATCCCTCCGGCGTCCGCGCGGTGACGGATGCGTTTGAAGCGATGGAAACATTCTTCCGTGCGGTCGAGGCCTCGTCCCAGTTTCCCAGTCAATATTCGCGCGAGTATCGCGTGCGGCAGCCGGAATTCGTGGATGATACCCTGAGCTTGTCGCTGATGAAGATCGCCGAACGCTCCATCATCTGCGGTGACGAGGCGCGCAGCGAACATTCGCGGCTCGAGTTTCATGAGATGGCCAAGCGGCTCAAGGCCACGCGGCAGACTCTGACCGCGTTCCTTGATCAGGACGAAGATGGGCACGTCTACTGGGTTGAGCGCAGCGGAGGCGAAAACAAGGCGATCACCCTGCAGAGCGCGCCGGTGGATGTCAGCGGGTATTTGAACAATCTCTTTTTCCGCGGCGACCGCGCCTGCGTGCTGACCAGCGCCACACTCGGCGTGGGTGATGGCGAAGACTTGGCGTATTTCCGCAAGCGCGTCGGAGCCATGCAATGCGCCTCCGTGAAACTGGCGAGCCCCTTCGATTTCGAGACGCAGATGAAGCTGTATCTCGTGAAGAACATTCCCGCGCCCGGCACCAAGGAACACGAGGCCGCGCTGCCGGAGTGGATCGAGCATTTTCTCGAGCTGTCGCAGGGGCGCGCGTTTGTGCTGTTCACGAGCCACACGCAGATGAACAACGTGGCCGAGCGCGTGGAGGAGTTTTGTCAGTCGCGCGGCTGGACGCTGCTGGTGCAGGGACGCCAGCTGCCCCGGCATCAGATGTTGAGCGAATTCAAACGCGATACCCACAGTGTGCTCTTCGGCACCGACAGTTTCTGGACGGGTGTTGATGTTCCTGGTGATGCCTTGAGCAATGTCATCATCACCAAGCTCCCGTTTGCCGTTCCGGATCATCCGCTCACCGCCGCGCGGCTGGAGCACATCGTGGAAGAGGGCGGTAATGCTTTTACGGAATATTCGGTGCCCGAGGCCATCTTGAAATTGCGCCAGGGTGTGGGCCGTCTGATTCGATCCAAGAAAGACAAGGGCATCTGCGCCATTCTCGACAACCGCGTGCTGAGCAAGCCCTATGGACGTTCGTTTCTCAACGCGCTGCCGAAATGTCCGGTGGAGGTGGTTTCAGGAAAAGCCTGATTTCGCGCGACTCTTTGTTACGCGAAAATCACACCAGAAATTTAGCTATCGCCGGGCGCAGGTATTTGTTGGAGTTCAAGCTTTAGCTTGTTCAGCGTAGAAGTTTCATGAGACGATTGCTTGTCTGTGACTCGAGTGCCAGCAAGCTAGTGTGCAGTCGCGAAGCGAAGCTTTAATAAACTTCCATAAATTCGAAAGCGTGTATGACTGGCGGAGCATGACGCATGAAAATTGCCAGATCTGTCAGGGGTATGCGACCGAGCAAGCTGAAGCTTGAATTCCAGCAAATACAGTCCCATTTCGCGTCAGGGTGCTAGGGTGTTTGTTGGAGCGGCAAACTTTCAGCAACGCGAACTTGCGAAAGCTTAACTCTTGTTAAATGTATCAGGCGTTCTTCCCACCGTTGTGAAAATCTCTTTCCTAATCAAGCTCGCCGCGCTTCGGTTCGTTTCCGCGGTTGGGATGGGCACGATTGTTCTCGGCTTGTGCCAGTGCAAATCTACTCAAACTGCCGGCGCGCAAGTGGTGGTGAGCGTGAAGGAACAGAAGCTCGCAGTTTATGATTCGAGCGGCAAGCAGGAGCAAAAATATCCGGTTTCGACTTCGAAGTTCGGCATCAATGATAAGCCGGGCACTTACGGCACGCCGATTGGCATGCACGAGGTGGTGGCGAAAATTGGTCAGGGCGCACGAGTCGGTGCGGTTTTTAAGAACCGCCGCCAGACAGGGGAGGTGATCAAGCCGGGCACTCCGGGACGCGATCCGATTGTGTCGCGCATCATGTGGCTGCGCGGAATGGAGTCGCAAAACAAAAACGCCTACGGTCGCTGCATCTACATTCATGGCACGGCGGATGAGGCCGATATCGGGCGGGCGGTGAGCTACGGATGCATCCGGATGAAATCGCGTGATGTGGTGGATTTGTTCAACATGCTGCCCATCGGCGCGCGCGTTTACATCACGCCAGCCTCGTTGCCGGCCGTGGTGTCGCCAAGTCCGGCGCCGAGCGCGAGGCCGGCCACGCGGCAGGCGCCCTTGCTCTTGAATCCAGATGGCGGGCAATCATCCTCCGCTCCGGTGCGGCTGGCGGACAGTGGTTCAGCCAAGACTCGAACGGAACAGCCAGACAACATTAGTTCGCAGCATCGGCAGCTTCCGGATGGATCCACGGTGATTTATTCCGCGCCCAGAACGGGAGGTCCCGGCGTGGTGCTGCGCTCCAAACGCAAAGCGACGCAGACGCCGCACAACTGAGCAGCAGGAAAAAGGGGGCAAGGTTCAAAACTCAAACTACACCGAGCGCAATCGTCAGGCGCTTGTAGTTGCTAATACTCATAACGCTTGAAGTGGGCGAACGTCTCGGATCAGGCGACGGCGAGCGCAAGACGCGCCGATTGCCACTGCGACGGCCCACCGCCGTTCGCTGTAGTGTATGGTTAGAGCACGTC
>JAIOQF010000037.1 GCA_021413535.1 Verrucomicrobiota bacterium | reverse complement strand
AAATCCGATGATCGCTATGCGCTGGAGATGACCTTCAGTCGCGGTTTGTATTCCGGTTGGATGCACGGCGTGAACCATCAGGAATTGGTGGGCGCGCGCTTCGGCAAGAAACGCGGACCGTTCATCGGTGAAGTTCTGCGTCATGCAACTGATGGCGTGGAGCTGACCGAAATGTGCGTGCCGCTGAAACCGGGCGATGGAGTCGTGTTTGAAAATCCGAGCAATACCGACCACGAGCAAGGTGGATTCCTCTACGCCGTGAAAGGCAACTGCATCGAATTCCAGCGCGATAAACTCGACTTTACGCGCATCCCGCTGGGCACACGCCTCTATAAAACGAGTGATCCGGCGCTGGACAAGAAATTGCGGGCGACGTTCCAAGGTGAGATTCCCATTCGTAAACAACAAGCATTGCACCTGAGCGTCAGTGGCGCGGCAGGTGAATCACTAACGCTCGCGTTGCTCGATGATGAAGGCCGGGCGGCGCGAAGTGTGACCTCCGGGATGCCGTTGCAGGTGGCGCAAAAGCGACCGCTGACTCGCGAGTCACTTCTGGAGCAATTCGGAAAACTGGGTGGCACACCGTATGAAATCGCCACGCTCGAATTGCGGCTCGAAGGCGATCTAATTCTGCCGATCAGCGAGTTGAACCGGATGCGACGGGCCTTAGTGGAGAAGCTGAGTGGCACCGGCTTGCAGCCGGTGTGTGACGCGGGCATTTTGCCTACGCAGGACGCCTGGCTGGCGGACAGAATGTCCACCCTGCAAACAGGCTCCAAGCCTGTGCCACCAGCCGAACCTTCGTTGTTCGTCCTCTGCCGCAACTTTGAGCAGATCACCGCCGCGCTCGATGCCAAAGTCGCACGAATTTATGCAGACTTCGAAGACATCCGGCTCTCCGCAGATGCAGTCGCGCAAGTGCGGCAGCACAGCGCCGGCACGGAAATATTCCTCGCCACGCCGCGCATCCAAAAACCGGGTGAGTCCGGATATTTTAAACTGATCTCCAATGCCAAACCCGATGGCGTGCTCATCCGCAACTTGGGATCGATCGAATACTTTGCATCGTCAGGACTGCGAATGACGGGAGATTTTTCTCTCAATGTGGCCAACCCGTTGACTGGAGAATTCCTTATCGACTCCGGACTGGAACGTCTCACAATTTCTTACGATCTGGACATCGGACAAGTGCTTGACTTGCTGCGCGCAGCACCTCCCTCCTGGTTTGAACTCACGCTGCATCAGCACATGCCGATGTTTCACATGGAGCACTGCGTCTTCGCCGCGTTCATGTCGCAGGGAAAAACCTCGCTCGACTGCGGGCGGCCCTGCGAAAAACACAGCGTGAAACTTCGCGACCGCGTCGGCATGGAGCACCCGTTGAAGGCGGATGTCGGCTGCCGGAACACGCTATTCAACGCCGTGCCTCAGACTGGAGCCAGGTTCTTCAACGATCTGATGCAAGCCGGTCTGCGACACTATCGAGTGGAACTTCTTGAGGAATCGGCCAGTGCCGCCGCACAGGTGATTGAAACTTATCAAGCGTTGCTCAGCGGCACGCGCGGCGGAGCCACGCTCTGGCGCGAGCTGCGGGCTCAATCTCAACTCGGCGTGACCAGCGGGACGTTGCGGACGGATGATGAGTCTCGACGGTCTTAAAAGAGTAAAAAATGAAGCGCGCGAGGCCCCCCTCGCGCGCTTCAAGTGAGTTGCCGTGCTTGAAATCAGTTCAAGCCACCGGCACGCTCACCCAGAAAGTGGTGGTGCTGTCCTGCGAATTTACACCCAATCGAATCCCCGTCTGATGCGCCAGCATGGCGGCGATGGTCAGGCCGAGACCGAGATGCGAGGCGTTCTTGCTGCCTTGGAACGGACGGAAAACATCCGCCAGCTTCTCCGGCGCGATCTGCGATCCCGTATTGCTCACAAGAATGTCGACCCGATTTTCAGAAGCAGGGCTGATGACTCCCGGGCCAGTCATCTGGATCAGCGCGCGACCGCCACCCTTGAGCGCGGCTTCGGCGGCATTCTTCAGAACTTCGAGCAGCAATTCCTTGAATTTCGAGGGATCAACTGAAACGGCTGGCAAGTTGTCGGGCACATCCATTTCAAAAGGCACACCCGCCTTGATAAAGGGCTCCCGGATCGAGGCGGCAACCACCACCATGTATTCGTTGAGATTGAGCGATTGCAGATTGATCTTGGCGCAACCACCGGCGGCACGGATGCGCTCGCTCAGGCCGGAAATGCTCATGGAAGCCTCTTTAATGTGCTTCATGTTCTCAAACACGGTCGCATCCAGCTCTTCGTTCATCAGAATCAGGCTGCTGAAGCCTTGAATGATGGCCAGCAGGTTGTTGAGCTTGTGCGTCAGTCCGCGCAGCAAGTCTTGATGAAAGCCCTCAGAAGACTGAGGTCCGAGGTTCAACTGGTTCGGATAAACGAACTGCATGGGTTACTAAACCAATTTAATCAATAAATCTTGAATGTCGAGCAAAATCTCGTGTTTTTTAGAATTTTCATTCTACCGAGACTGGACAGTGTTTTCTGGTGTAGCCATCCGGTTTATCAGATTTCGGTCCCACCAAGCTTGCCTGAGTGCACGGGCATGATGCCCGCGCTCCCTTCCCAAGCCACCGGTGTGATGCAGCCCATGAAACTCCTCTTGCCTCCTGCCTTCTGCCTTCTACCTCCCCCGTGTGTTTTGCAGCTTATTTCAAGTGTTCGCTAAACTCGCAAGCGAGAAGGGCAGGACAAACATACAAAAATGTCGACTATAAAACGTTTCGTGTGCAAACTAACAAAATTGTCATCGATCCAACTGTTCTGCCAACTAGCGAGCTCACCTTGATGGAGATCACACCAGACAACATGCCAGACGCCGTTGGCCAGATCAGTGACGACGTTGATTGCCAGCCAGCGAGGGAGTTCCTTCGTCAGCTTAATATTCTGCAGAACATTCCCAATCCATTAACTCTGTCCATGACAGCAGTTCTTGGCAGCTATGATAGTCACCCGACTCATTGGATCGTTGTTGCACGATATTCTGGCCTCGAAGTCATGAACTTGAACGGACAGAACGAAGACTGCAGCGGCTACACCGTTTGTTTTTGCCCAAAGCGCCCGAACTCCCCGAACCCCCTTGTGGATGTCATGACAGAGTATTTCGCTGCATTGGGGAGCTCTCACCGATTCATCGGCTCCGTGGAAAACAGGTCGCCCTAATGTTTCGTCGGGCAGAACAATGCGCTGGAGCCAACGGCGGATCGTTTGTATGCGGGATCATGTAGCGAAAATTCATCTTGCGATCTTTCCGCCGTGGCTCAGCATCATCCGTCCGGCTAAATCGGCCCAAACGTTTTCTCTCGCACGGCCACAATGGCGTCCAGCATGCTCTCGGACTCCGCGCGCAACTTGCTGTCGAGACTGGAGCTTGCTCTGTTATAGCGGCGGTAAAGCAGAGCCAGTCGAGCTTTGATTTCGTCTTTGGTCATTTTAGAGCTGATGCCGCAGAGTTGTTCGGGCGATTTTTTGGAATGACCGGCCTTGGAACTGGCAGCAGGGGCGCCGTTCCCGCCAGCAGCGGGGCTCAGGGTGGCGCTGATTTTATCCAAAAGACTGCGCGCCTTGTCCGATGTCTTCTTTTTGGCGCTGACCCAGGAACCGGGCTTGGGCTCCTCTTTGCTGGCTAGGGTTTCGCTGATGGACTGAAAAAATTTCTTAAACATCTTATTATAGGTAAGTTTTT
>JAIOQF010000036.1 GCA_021413535.1 Verrucomicrobiota bacterium | reverse complement strand
ATTCGCTCCGTCGCGGTTTCAACAGGGCGTAGAGATCGTTCACTGTCACCCCATGTTTTTTCATGACCTGCAACGCGGCTTCCCGGTATTGAAGCTCGAGTTTTTCATCAATCACCACCTCCGTTTTCCAGCGCTTGAGCATGGTGGCCTCAGGTTTCGGCGGGACCGGTGTGGTCGTGGCCCAGATCAATTTGGCACCCGTTTTCTTCATGCGCACGACCAGTGATTCGAGTCTTTGCGCATACATGGCGGGCGATCGGTCGTCGGAGGCATACTGCCATCCATACATGTCCCACACGCCCCAGTTGAAATGAATGACGTCCCATTTGGTGTCGCCCAGCCAGCCGTCTATTTTTAACACTCCGACCGCCGTGGATTCGCCATTGTCGCTGCTCTTGGCCACCACGGCTTTGCCTTCAAGAGCTTTGGCGACCAGCTTGTGGTAACCGCCAGAGATCGAATCCCCGATCAGCAAGACCTTGGGCAAATTATCGGGATTCGGTGGAATCACCGGGGGAGTCGCTGGCTTGTCTTTCTCCCACGCCGACACTGCTGTCGGCAGCAGTGCAAGAATGAACAGCGTAATTAAAATTTTTATTTTCGTTTTCATGGCTGGCTTTACGGATTCATTTTGTAGCAGATTTTTCCAGTTTCTTGCTCCAGAAAAGACGCTCGGCATTTCCCCGGCATATCTTGTCCTCAACATCCTTCGGTAGTTTCAACTCGTCGATCAGGGCAAATTCTGGCGCGGGCTTCTTATCCTGGCCCAGCGACCACCAGCCGCTGTCGGTTCCGAACAGCAGCTTGTCCGCGTTGCGGATGAAAAACTCCCGTGCAAATATTTTATCCCGACCGATGGCGCTCCGGCCCACCGTGCAAGAAAGATCCGCATAGAGATTGGGATACTTCTGCAGGAGCCGGTCGCAAGTGCCGTCACCAAGATTTTTCCACCAGTCCGAGTGCGCGATGAGGATGAGATTCGGATACGTCTTCAGGACGTTTTCCAGCCGTGGCAGGCCTTTCTCATCCAGATTTCGACCTCTATCCATGTGAAACATCACCGGCAAACCCACCTTGGCGCAGGCCGCGAAGAGCACCATGTTTTTCGGATCATCGAAATACAAACCTTTATCGCCCGGCTGCGGCTTGGAAACTTCTCCGTAGTGTTCGCCAAAGCCGATGGCCCCGGCCTTTTTCTCCCGCTCCAGAATGACAACCGCCTCGTCCACACTGTTCACCTCGTCAGGAAAGATGATGCAGAACCGCGCGATCCGGCCCTGAAAAGCCTTGTAGTTCTCATTTTGCTGGGCCCGTTCCTTGTCGTCTTTGGCGCGGCTTTGTCGGAGCGGATGATTGATGACGCGTTGCACGTTGTTGGCTTGCATCCAATCGGCAACTTTCTCAAGATCGCCCGCCTTGCAATCTTGGTAGTGAACGTGCGCATCAATGAATCGGCCTTTGTCTGTGCCGGGATGGTCATTGGGTTGGGCCGTTTCTCCGGGCAAAGCACTCATTCCCATCATGGCGAACAACACCGCCGCGGCACAGCCGGCTTGAGTCCACTTCAGTTGATTCATGGTTGTTAGATGATGGTTCATAAATCATTTCTTGCTCGCAGAATCACAGGCCGTCCAGAAATGCTTGCCCATTTGATTGCTGAACGGAAACGGCGTATTGCCCTCATTTGGGCGCACTAGCGTGCCTGGTCGGGATTCCGTTCAGACTGAAACGAATCATCCGAGTATTTCCGTCATCTCGCCGGTGCTGTCGGCAAATTTATCAGTCGGCGCATCCACGGCGTTGAGCATGGAGACGAAGAGGTTCGTCAGTGGTTTCTTCTTTGCTCCTTCAAAGGCATGAAGCTTCCCGTGCTTGAAGCCGAGGGCGTTGCCGCCGGCGAGATGGATGGGGTAATTTTTCGTGCTGTGCGAGCCGTGTGGATGGGCGCATCCCCAGAGAACCACGGTGCGGTCAAGCATGTTGCCCTCGCCTTCCTTGGTATCGCGCAGGCGCTGTAAGAAGTAGGCGTGCTGCTGGGCACGCCAGTTGTCCCATTGGCCGGATTCTGCGGGGCGCTTATGGGCGATGTCGTGCGTGGCACCTTTGTAGCCGAGAACATAAGTCGCGTAGTTCCACATCTCGCTGGTGCCTGAGGATTCACTCTCCAGCATGAGTGAGGCATAGCGCGTCGAGTCCGTCTGTAACGCGAGATACAGCAGGTCATACATGCAGCGGATATATTCCTGCGGTTCCTTGTAGGAGACTTCGAGATTCAGCCCCTTGGTGTCCACCTTGGGCAGCGGTTCGTGAGTCCACTGGCTGGTGCGTTCGACTCGCTTTTCAATAGCGCGCACGGTGTCCAGATATTCGCCCATTTTTTCCTGATCCGCCCTGCCCAGCCGGTTGTTCAGGCTCTTGGACTGCTCCAGCATCAAATCAAGCACGCTGGCATCGCGTTTGAGAGTGGCGCGGACTTGTTCCACGCTCGATTCACCATACGGCTGAAACATGCGGTTGAAAATTTCCTGCGGCTTCTGCATCGAGGGTATCGGCCGGCCCGGCCCATAATGCGAGAGCGTCTTGCAGCTTCCGTAGGATCCGGTTCCGCCCTCGGTGCCCAGAACCAGTGATGGGTAGCGGGTCTTGTGTCCGTTGATCTTGGCAGCGATTTGATCTATTGAGATGTTGTTGGTCTTTTCATTTCCGGACATGTTTGCGCCGGTGGCAAAAACATCTCCGCTGCTGTGCCCGCCAAGCCCGTAGCCGCCCGCGTGGTCGAGGCCGCGCAGGTAGCTGACGTAATTCTTGAGCGGCTCGAACGGGGCGGAAGATTTGTTGAAGGTCAGAGGCCCGGCATCTTTGCAGGGCCACCAGTTCCATTCGTGATGCGGCTTGCCCGCCAGCGGCATCCCGTCCACGGAGTCGGGCATATAGGCGCCGTAGGCAAAATAACTGACGACCATGCGCTTCGGCAGTTCCTTGCCAGCGGCAGCAGCCTTAGCCCAGCCCATGCTTTCCAAAAACGGCAATGCCAAAGCCATTCCGCCGCCGCGGAGAAATTCTCTGCGATCCAGATGCCAGGATTTTTGTTTCATTGAGTTATGAGTTGTGGGTTAATTCCGAAATGTTCCGCTCTGGCAGATCAATACGATCAAGTCCTGCATTTTATATCCGTTCAATTTTGCTCCCTCAACCAGCTGCGCCACCGCAGCGCGATCCTGGAGGGTGAGCGCCCGCCCGATTCCGTAACTGAGCAGGCGTCGCACCACGTTCGTGACGATTTCATCCTTGCGCTCCTTCAGCAGGAATGCCTTCAGCTGCTCCATCCCGTCCAAGGTCGGGCCGAGCGGAACGCGGGCATCGGCCTCAACTTTCACAATGTTGATGGTTTTGAGGTAGGCCGCGTAGCCGGCCAGATCCTTGTCGCTTTTTTCATTAAATCCCCTGACTCTGGTGCCTGCCTTCGGAACCATCTCCTGAAATTTGCCGGTGGCGTTGTATTTCTCGAAGGGGATGCCCCACGGATCAAGGCTCGCATGGCAGACGTTGCAGCTCTCCTGCTTCCGATGCTGGCGCAGCAGATCTTTGATGGTGATGGCCTTGGCCGCTGCATCGCCTGCGGAGTCCGACAGGGCCGGAACTTCTGCCGGCGGCGGCTTCACGTCTTCGCCAAGAATCGCCTCGCGCAACCACACCGCGCGATAGATCGGATGCGGTGCCGAGCCTGTGGAATTTCCAACGAGCACCGAGCCGTGCGTGAGCAGCCCGCCCAAATGATGCTCTGGCTTGACTGGCACCGGTCGAAGTTCAAGCCCCTGCACGCCGGGCACGCCGTAATGTGCCGCCAGCGGCTGGTTCAGGAATGCAAAATCAGAACCCACGATGTTCAGAACGCTCATGTTGCGTTTGATCAGCTCGGCTACGAAGCCAACCGTTTCATCGTGCATATAATCCCGGATGGTCGGGCGAAACGACACCTCCTGGCCGCCTCGCTCGCCCACGTGGACCAAGTAGAGGAAGCGTGGAAATAAATCACGGTTGATGCTCACCGTTTTCATTTTCTCGATGCTTAGCCATTGCGACGTGAAGCTGTTCACGAAATCGCCCGAACGCTTGTCCGCTAGCAGCCGGCGGACTTGCGCTGCAATCGCCGCCGGGTCATCCAGCCGTCCTTGAGCAGCCACTTTCAGCAGTTCGTCATCGGGCATGCTGCCCCAGAGGAAATACGAAAGCCTGGAGGCCAGCTCAAATTGACGCGACGCCAAGCCGTCCTGTGCGACGGACGTAGGCTTCAGGATTGGATTTGCGCAGCGGGGAATCGAATAAGATGCGTGTGTGATGCGCGGGCGGCCAGACATCGGTGACGGGCGCCTCAAACTCGACCGACTCCAGGAGGACGCGGGGTGCCACGCCACTCCACGAGTCATCAAAAGCACTCTTGCGATGATCGTTGAGCTCGCCGTTGTCGAAAACATTCTGGCAATGGATGAAAATTTTTGCCGGTTGCGGGCCTTTGGCGGTGAGCGCAGCGGGCTCAACCGGGATGTTCTCGATTCGCCCGCGCAGCTCAAACTCCTTGGCCTGTGCCGGATCGTTCCGCAGTTGCAACGTGCCCACCGGCTCATACACACCGAAGCCACCATCGCTCCTCAGCATGGTGCCCATGACCACCCGCAGCGGAACCTCCATTTCTCCTGGAGGCAGGATGGCGGAGGCCTTCACGCGGATTTTGAACTCGCCCGTTTTGGGCCAGCCATTCAAGCCAGTGCTCACTTCGCCTTGCCCGGCGCTCGCATAGACGCCGATTTCGACACCTTGCTCCTTGGGCTTGTTCTTAGGCGTGAGAATTTTTGAGGTGCGGTGAACTTCCGGAGTGCCGGGATCGACGATCGCACTGGCCATCGCCTGCCGGGCGCATTCCAGATAACGGTCGATCTGCTCGGGGCCAATCAGCATGAACTCCGCCGTGTTGTTGAAATGATAAGGCTTCACCGGATCCTCCGGCAGCTTGTCGATGAGTTTCAATCTGAACCCGAGCAGATCGCGCATCGTGTTTTCATACTCGAAATTGGTCAGCCTGCGCGCGGTCGGTGCTCCAGCATCACGAGTTGCTTTCGCCAAATTGGCATGCAGGCCGTTTTCAATCCACTGGACAACAGTTTCGCGCATCTTCTCATCCGGCTGCTTCTCGTCCTCCGGCGGCATCTCGCCGCTTTTCAATGCCTTCATGATTTTCTCCCAGCGCTCCAGATCGCGGCCTGCGGACAGATTGCCATCGAGCGAGTTCAAGATGAACTTTCCCTTGGCCTTGTCCGTGCTGTGACACTTGATGCAGTTCTCTTTTAGAAAAGGAACCACATGACTCATGAATCCCTCCTGACCGGGCGGGAGCGCCGCAGTCGATGTCCTTTCGACGACCAGCAAAAGGGCGCAGAACAAGGCAAGGGCTTTTTTGGGATAACAACTCATCGAGTCAATTTTGTCGAGGGCACGTCTTTTGTTAAATGATGAGGTTTCTTACAGCCTGGGCTGCCCCAAAAAAGCCTCGCTCTGACAAATGGCAATGATCATGTCCTGAAAGCGATAGTCGTTTTTCCGAGTTTGACTGCGCAGTTGTTCTACTTGGAAGCTGTCCTGAGCGGTCAGGCTCCGACCAATGCTATAGGTTAACAGCCTCCGCAGCACGTTCTCGGCGATGTCGTCCTTGCGCTCCTTTAGAAGAAAAGCCTTGAGCTGCTCCATCCCATCCACCTCAGGACCACGCGGAAGGCGGGCATCGGCATGGACTACCTCGGTGTTGATCGTTTTGAGATAAGCTTCATATCCGGATAAATCCTTGTCGATCTTCTCGATGAATCCCCGGACTCTGGTGCTTGGTTTCGGAACCATCGGCTGAAATTTTCCGATGGCGTTGTATTTTTCAAACGGTATCCCCCACGGATCGAGGCTTGCGTGGCACACGTTGCAGCTTTCCTTCTTCCGATGCTCTCGCAGAAGGTCTTTGATGGTAATGGCCTTGGTGGCTGCTTCCCCGGCGGAGTCCGCGAGCGCCGGCACTTCGGCTGGCGGCGGCTTCACATCTTCGCCGAGGATCGCCTCGCGCAACCACACCGCGCGATAAATCGGATGCGGTGCAGAGCCAGTCGAGTTTGCGACCAGAACCGAGCCCTGGGTCAGCAACCCGCCCAAATGATGCTCGGGCTTGATCGGCACGGCACGCAGCTCGTTGCCTTGCACCCCGGCAATCCCGTAATGTCCCGCAAGTGGCTGATTAACAAATGCAAAGTTAGAATCTACCAAGTTGGTAATGCTGGCGTTTTTCTTAATTAATTCAGCGATGAAACCAATGGTCTCATCCTCCATGTAATCGCGAATCGTCGGGCGATTGGGCACTTCCCTTCCTTTCGCCTCACCGCCTGCAATGAACAGAAACCGGGGAAAAAGCTGTTGGTTGATGTTTCGCGTTTTTGCCTTCTCAATACTCAGCCATTGCATTGTGAAGTTCTTCACGAAATCGCCGGAACGTTTGTCTGCGAGCATCCGGCGCACTTGCGCCTCTATTACCGCCGGATCTTCCAGCTTGCCCTGCGTGGCCAAGGCCAGCAGCGTCTCGTCCGGCATGCTGCCCCATAGGAAATAGGAGAGTTTTGAAGCCAATTCGTAGGGCCGCATCACCACTCCATTTTGCACGGTTGTATGATAAAGGAATTGCGGAGTAGTTAGAACCAGCGCCAAGGTTTCGCGCATGGCGTCTTCCAACGTAGTGGAATCACCGGCCAAGATATTGTAAACCTTCACGAACTGGTCGAGTTCGGCAACTGTCACCGGCCTGCGATAAGCCCGCGACATGAAACGTTTGAGCACTTCTTTGACGTAGGCTTCTTTGTTGGTCTCCCGCAGCGGAGACTCAAAGAGAATGCGCGTGTGATGCTCCGGCGGCCAAACGTCGGCAATTGGCGCCTCAAACTCAATCGATTCAACAACCACCCGGGGCGCGCAGAGGTCCCATGATCCACTATTGTCTGTATGGTCGTTGAGGTGGCCATCGTCGTATAGATTCAGTGGTTTCACGCACAACGCCGGAGGCGATATTCCCTTTTTTAGCGACATCGGGGGACGCACCGGAAAGTTTTCAATACGCCCGCGCATCTCAAACATTTGGGGATTGTCTGTGTTGTTGGTCAGCCGCAGATTGCCGACGGGCTCAAGCAGAAAGACCGCAAAAGGGCCAGGGGGATAACCCATCACCATTTGCAGTGGAACGCTGTCAACTCCCGGCGGCAGGACGGCAGATGCCTTGAACCGGATGCGGAATTCGCCAGTTTTCGGCCAGCTCTTCAGATCCAGACCTTGGCTCGCGCTGCGCAGACCGGCACCACGATAAACGCCAATCTCGTCCGAGTTCATGCTGGCAGCAGACGGGACTTTTGTTGTCCATTTCCCTTCGGCGCGATGGATCACCGGCTTGCCTGGATCCACGATTGCAGAAGTCATCGCGCGCCGGGCACACTCCAGGTAACGATCCATTTGTTCGGGGCCGATCAACATGAAATCGGCCGTGTTATTGAACCGGTAGGGCTTCACCGGATCCTCGGGAAGGTTGTCGCTCAGCTTCAACTCGAACCCGAGCAGATCCCGCATGGTATTCTGATATTCAAAATTAGTCAGACGGCGCGCAGTTGGAGCTGTGTCTGTCTTAACTGCCGTGCTGGCGAAATTGCGCATGCCGGCCTCAATCCACGCGATGAGCGCCTTTCTTTCGGCGTCGGTCGGCTGCTTCTCATCCTCCGGGGGCATCTCCCCGCTTCTGAGTTCCTTGAGGATTTTCTCCCAACGCGCCAGATCGCGTCCTGCCGCTAGTCCGCCATCCAGATCGTGCAGCGTGATCTTGCCCTTGCTTTTCTTTGGGCCGTGGCATGAAACGCAATGGGTTTCTAAGAGTATTCCGATATTTGCGGGGACAGCCGTCACATCGGTCGGAGCAGCCACGGCTGAGTGCTGCAAACTAGAAAACAACAAGCTGCCGGCAGCAATGATGAGTGAGAGGGCAAACGTTGGAAGTAATCTAATCATAGCATTCAGTATTACGCACCCGGATTGCCTTGCGTGCAGAGCGTGATTGCGGGATGAGTGGCGTTGCGTTCTTGATCTCTGACTGGTTAAATTATCTTACTGGCGTCATTTTTTCTGCAAAAGTTCCAACTGGGATAGAATCGCCTTGACGGTTGGCTCTTGAAATGAGGGAATCTTCTTTTCCTTGGCGCTGGCCAAGGCGAACGCATGCAGGTCGTTCACTGGAATTTTCTCAGCAGACATGATTCTGGAGGCGATGCCGTTGTATTCGACTTCGGAGTCTGGATCATAGTTAAGTCCCGGTGTCGGAACCATGCTGGCCCAGATTAATTTTGCGCCAGTTGCTTTTAATCTCCTGACCAACTCAATCAAGTTTCTCTGATAGAGTTCCGGCGGGGTCACACGCACGCCGCCAGCGGACTTGCTCATGGCGCGGATGCCTTTAATGCTGGGGTCCTTGTAACACAGGTCTGGCAAACCAAAGTTGAAGTGGATAATATCCCATTTGTCCTTGCCAAGCAATTCCTCGAAATGAGCCAATGCGTATGAGGTGTCGGCGGGATCGACCCACACGACTTGCGCACGACCCTTAAGTTCGGTGACAACTGATCCAGATATCCCCTGGGAAAAGCGGTCGCCCAACATCAAAACGCGCGGCAATGCATCAGCGGCAAAAGCATTTGCTCCAAACAGCAAAACTCCTATTAGGATATTTCGCTTCGCTCGAATCATTCTCAACTCCTGAGTTCTGTCATCTCCCCGGTGCTGTCGGCGAATTTATCGGTCGGCGCATCCACGGCATTGAGCATGGAAACGAAGAGATTTGCCAGCGGCTTCTTCTTGGCTCCTTCGAAGGCGTGCAGATTGCCGTGTTTGAATCCCAGAGCATTGCCGCCGGCGAGATGGAGCGGGTAGTTTTTCGTGCCGTGTCCAGCGTGCGAGTGAGCGGATCCCCAGAGCACAACGGTGCGGTCGAGCATGTTGCCATCACCTTCCTTGGTATCGCGCAGGCGCTGGAGGAAATAGGCGTGCTGTTGGGCGCGCCAGTTGTCCCAGGGGCCGTTTTCTATGGGGCGGCCATGGGAGAAGTCATGCGAAGAATGTTTGCAGTTGGGGAGGACGTAGGTCGGGTATTGCATCGTGGGATGTGAATTTGAAGATTCACTCTCGAGCATGAGCGTGGCATAACGCGTGGAATCGGTCTGGAAAGCCAGATAGATAAGATCATACATGCAGCGGGTATATTCCTGCGCTTCGGTGTATGCGACTTCGAGGTTCAGCCCCTTGGTATCCACGTTGGGCACTGGCTCATGAGTCCACTGGCTGGAACGCTCGACCCTTTGCTCGAGAGCGCGAACCGTATCCAGATACTCGCCCATTTTTTGCTGATCGGCTTTGCCTAGACGGTTATTGAGGCTTTTGGAATGATCGAGCATCACATCCAGCACACTGGCGTCGCGTTTGAGCCGGGTCCGGATTTGTTCCACACTTGATCCGGCATACGGCTGAAACAGTCGATTGAAGATTTCCTGGGGTTTCTGCATCGAGGGAATCGGCCGGCCCGGACCGTAATGGGAGAGCGTCTTGGCGGATCCGTAAGCACCAGTGCCCCCCTCGGTGCCGAGAACGAGCGAAGGGTAGCGAGTTTTGTTGCCGTTGATCCGTGCTGCGACTTGATCTATGGAGATGTTGTTGCTCTGCTCGGTGCTGGCCATTAACGCGCCGGTGGCAAAGACGTCGCCGCTGCTGTGGCCGCCCATCCCGAAGCCGCCGGCATGATCGAGACCGCGCAAATAGCTGACGTAGTCTTTGAGCGGAGCGAATGGGGCCGCGGACTTATTGAAGGTAAGCGGACCGGCATCCTTGCACGGAAACCAGTTCCATTCGTGGTGTGGCTTGCCGTCAATCGGGATTCCTTCATTGGTGTCAGGCATGTAGGCACCGTAGGCAAAATAGCTGATCAGCATTCGCTTCGGCAACTCTTTGCCAGCGGCGGCAGCCTTTGCCCAGCTCATGCTTTCCAGAAAAGGCAGTGCCAGCGCCATGCCGCTGCCCCGGAGAAATTCACGCCGATCGAGATGCCATGATTTTTGTTTCATTTGCGTGGCTGGGTTAGTTCGATTTGAAATACGTTGGTTCGATGAAGTTTCTTACAAAATAGACTGTTCACGGACGACCGGGCTCTGACAGATGGCGATAATCATCTCCTGAAGCGATGCTGATTGGGGTTGGTCTGTTTGTGGAATTGCTCAATCTTGACGTTTTGACCATGATTTCAGGCCTTCTTCTTTTGAATGTTCTGTGTCGCCGGGGGATGCGCCATGAAGTCTTTCAAACCTACCACGGTCGGAGAAGACGTGCTGGCGGTAATAGCGGTGATCGCTTTTTCGAGGAGTTGGAGGCTTTCGCTCGGTTCCTTTTTGCGTTCGGTTTTGGCGAGTTCCTGACGCATCTCTTGTAACTGAGGCAACATTTCCTTGGCGTGGACCCCGTAGCGGGCGAGATATTCCAAGCATTTAGGCAGGCGTTTGCCCTGACCCCATCGATTCATTTCGATTACTGAAACGCAAAGCGGCATTCCCTCCCGAATGTGCAAACGCGACAGTAAATCCAGCCCGGCAAGGCGGATGCCGTCGGCAAACATCTCGTTGCTGGGAGCTATTTTATCCACCGCTTTGATGATGGCCGGCAGCAGTGCGACCATATCCTGGTCGGTCAACTTTCCATAGATGCGACCGAGTGTTCCACGGGCGGCACCATCTTGATTTTCCAGAAGCGATTCGACAGCCGGATAGAGTAACTGCCGGTCAACGCCGTCCAGTGATTCGGCCAGGATGCTATTTATTCCGCGCGCGCCTGGAGGGGGTGAGAACAAGGCACTGGCAGCAGCGCGCTGCGCCATCTTGCGCGGATCGGCGGGATTGACGCGCGCCATCATGGCGAGCAAATCGCTCACGCTTCCCTTGCGCGCCTCGGGACCCAAGTATGGCAATGCTTTGGCCGCCAGGCACTGCATCCACGGGTCAGGGTCTTTGAGCAAGGCGCGCAACTGCGGCGCGGCGACATCCGCCTTCGGCCCTTGATTTCCAAGTGCCTCGCATGCCCCGTAGCGGGCATCGCGATTGGAACTGGCAAGCTGTTTCAACAAGGTTGGCACGAAGTTGCCATTTTGCTGCCCCAGGCCCTGCGCGGAACGCTTCCGCACCGCCGGAGACCAGCTCGACAGACCGGCCAGCAATTGTTCAGCCGTGCGTCCTTCATAAGCTGCTCCCCTTTTGCCGTCGACCCCAAAGTAATCGCGTCCGGCAGCGATAACTTCATCCGCCTCGTTTTGTTTCAAGGGCGGGATCGAGAAAGGCTTCTTGCCAGTCAGATACAGGCTCTTGAGAGGGAGCGCATAGGCCAGCATGTAGGCCCCGGTGGAATCCCACGAGGTGTATTTGGAGTGCTCTTCCTCGCCCACTGGCGAGCCTTGATACCCAAAACTCCCGTCCCAACTCCGGGCCAAGTCATAATACCAGGCCGTTTCTTTAAGATAGGCACCTGTGGCCAGCGGGCCGCCGCGAGCCACACCGGGCATAGCCCACAAGACATTGAAGAAATTCCCCGTGTGGCCGCGCTCCCTTTCGCTGTAAGCTGCGGTGGACATTTTTGCGAAGTATGACGCAGCTTCGCTGTCACCAAGCAGATCGAAGAGCACCGCCGCCATGGAGCATTTGCCGTTGTCCTCGTGCCCCGGCCATGGTTCATGATCGCCATAAGGAACCGCGCCTTTGTTGACATACCAGCGCAGAAAACCCGCCGCCTTGGCAATCGCCTTGTCTAGCGCAGGATCGTTCACTCCCGCCTGACGCGCGAGCACCATTGAAATCGTGAGCGTAAGGCCCGGCGCGTTCATGCAGCCGTAGCCGTTCAAGTTACCGTTCGGCATCGCGAACTTATGCCCCCAAGTTCCGACGGAGCTCTGACCCAGCGCGGCCTCCATGGTCATGCGCTTTAGACCGGGAAACACTGATTTGTCGCCCGTGGCCATGACATATTCGGCGAGGAAGCTGATGGCATATCCATAATGCCAAGTCGCCATGGAATCCGCGTGATAGTCCGCCACCTTCTTGGCGTAAGCGGTCAGCAGTGGCAGGTATTCCGGTTTTCCGCTGGCCAGCAGAGCGAGGGCGTTGAGATTGGTGGGAATCGAGATATTAGCCAGTCCGTTTTTTGCAATGGCCTTGCAGCCCATGTCGAAAATCTTTTTCGATTTTGGGCAATCATAAGGTGCGGTGGCGCTGTAGTTTCCCATGACTGCGAGTTTGAGGCTCACAGTTTCCGTCTTGCCAGCACGCCAGCGGATCAGCTTCAACACGCCGCCGGATTTCTCCTGCTCGGCGGCGGTGACGGCGTTCGCGAATCGAATGCGCGCGTCATCATCAAAGGGCTTGTCTCCCACGCCCAGAATCACATCGTCTTTGCTGAGAACACCGTCAGCGGGTGAACTTTTCGCCACTGCTGTCACAAGGATTTGCCGGGCCTCGGTAGTCTGGCCTTTCGCTGCGTAAATCCAGCCACGCGCTCCGGTGGGCCCCAATGTCCAGTCATGGGTGTCGTCCGTCTTCCCGCCCTGGGTGAAATCGGGAATGGACGACAAAGTCACCTTGGGCTTGGCAGCGGCCGTGATGTTTCCGCAGGCGAACATTAAAACGCCAAGCACTGCAAGTTGGTTTCCAAATCGGCTGCAATATTTCATAATTGTTTGGTTGTTGTTTTAATGGTCGCCAAGTTCAAACGAGACATACCCCAATTCCCGTCGTCCGAGATGCCAGGATATTTGTTTCGTTGGTGCTTTACGTTCGTCCGGCAGGTATTCTTACGGAATTGATTATCCACGAAAGACCGTGCATTTAAAGATGGCATGATTACGTCCTGAAGGCGATGCTGATTGGGATTGGTCTGTTTGCACAATTGCTCAAAAGGATGTGATCCCGCAAAGTGAGACCTGCCACCGAGGCCACAATTTAGAGACTGTCAGTTTAAATGTCTATCAGTCAGCCCGCCTGCTCACCAGTTCCCGATATCATCAGGTGTGCCTTCATTGCCGTCAGGCCCTAATGAAAACACGTCGTAGCTGGAGGGGTTGTGCTTGCCGGGATTGCGATACTGATATTTGTGACCCCAGGGATCATTCAGCGCTTCGGGCTTGGAGAGTTGCACCCAAATCTTGGGCTTGGGATCGCTGTTTGGTTGCGTCACGAGGGCTTCCAACCCCTGCTGCTGGGTGGGCAGAAAAAGATTCCTTGTTTTGTAGCGGATCAGATTGGTCTCCCAGGCACTGGTGTCCGCCTTGGCTTTGGAGATTTCCGCGTCCTGCCCCACGTTTTTCATCAAATAAACGCCGCCGCCAAGAATGAGCGCGATGATGAACAACACCAGCATCATTTCCATGAGGGTGAAACCTTGAGTCCGAGGGTTGGTGCGAATTTTCATTTTGGAGATTATAGCGGAACTATGGAAAAGGAGCAATAGCCAGTAAGAATTGGATTGCTTTGGCAGTATTAGAAAATCGCTCGACGCGTATTCAGTAAATCGAAAGTATTTGTGAAAGTGGCAAAAATTAAATTACCACTCATACTGCGAAAGTGTCACCTCACTCGCGTCCTTGACCGACCATGGTCAACCATATCCGTAATGCTGTTATCCATCGCCATTGTTATTCTGCCCATGTCAGCCGCTGTCTCCGCTCCGACCACAGAAAAGAAAATCGTCACGGATGAATATCACGGGGTGAAAGTCGTGGATGCCTACCGCTGGCTGGAAGAGTCGGGTTCGCCCTTGGTCAAAGCCTGGACAGATGCGCAGAATCAATATTCCCGTGCCTGGCTCGATGCCCGGCCGGATCACGCCGACATTCAAGCCCAGCTCACCGAGTTTTATGCAAAAATCACTCCGTCACACAGCGGCATCGTGTCTCGTCCGGGGCAGCTGTTTGCGCTGAAGTTCCAGCCACCGAAGCAACAGCGTTTGCTTGTCACAATGGCGTCGGCGGATGATCTGGCATCGGAAAAGATTGTGCTCGATCCCAATGAAATCGAACCCAAGGGACAGGTGGCGATGGATTGGTTTGTTCCCTCGCCCGATGGAAAATTGATCGCTGTTTGCCTCTCCGAGCACGGCAGTGAGGATGGCACGCTGCATTTCTACAACACGGATACCGGCAAACACCTGCCCGACCGCATCCCGCGTGTGCAATACCCCACCGGCGGCGGCAGTGCAGCATGGACGCCCGATGGCGCGGCGGTCTACTACACCCGCTATCCCCATCCAGGCGAGAAGCCCGAGGCGGATCTCAACTTCTTCCAGCAGATTTATTTTCACAAGCTTGGCACACCCGCGAGCGCTGATGAATATTCTGCGGGACGTGATTTCCCGCGCATCGCAGAGATCCATCTCGAGGCATCCGATGATGGGCATTGGATTCACGCGCGCGTGGCCAACGGCGACGGTGGCGAATTCGCCCACTATCTTCGTAAAACCGATGTCGGCGGGGAGTGGCGGCAAATCACCCGCCATGAGGACGGCGTCAAAGAAGTCGCATTCAGCCACGATGGTTCGAGCCTAGTCCTGCGCTCCGTCAAGGACGCGCCGCGCGGAAAAGTTCTCCGTCTTCCCATCGGCGGCGCCTTGGGCGATGCCGAGGTGCTGGTGCCGGAAAGTGAAGCTGTCATTGAGGGCATCACACCGACCGCGCATGGTATTTTCGTATCCGATCTCATCGGGGGGCCGTCACGCATCCGTCTGTTTGATCTCCATGGGAAGAACGAACGCGAAGTGCCGCTGCCAGTCGCGTCTGGAGCCGGTCAACTCATCGTCGTGAATGACCGCATCCTCTTTCCAGAGACCAGCTTCGTCGCGCCGACTGCATGGATGATCTACGATCCCATTGCAGGGACACTGAAGAAGACCGCGATCTTCAACACCTCGCCAGTCGATTTCAGCGACATTGAAGCCGCGCGTGAATTCGCTGTCAGCAAGGATGGCACCCAAGTTCCCGTCAACATCCTGCGTCGCAAGGGCACCAAGCTCGATGGCAGCAACCCCACATTGCTTTACGCTTACGGTGGCTATGGCCATAGCATGAGGCCGAATTTTAATTTTCAGCAGCGACTGTGGTTTGATCGTGGCGGTGTTTACGTCGTCGCCAATATTCGCGGCGGCGGCGAGTTCGGCGAAGCCTGGCACCTCGCGGGCAACCTGACGAACAAGCAAAACGTTTTCGATGATTTCGCCGCCTGTGCGCAACATCTCATCAAGCGAGGCTACACCCGCTCTGACAAACTCGCCGTCGAAGGCGGCAGCAATGGCGGTTTGCTTATGGGTGCTTTCCTCACCCAGCATCCTGCGCTGGCCCGCGCCGTCGTCGCCCATGTCGGCATCTACGATATGCTGCGCGTCGAACTCGATCCCAACGGCGCCTTCAACGTCACCGAGTTTGGCACCGTCCAAGACCCAGCCCAGTTCCGCACGCTGCAGGCCTACTCGCCTTTTCACAACGTGGTCGACGGCATTCCCTATCCCGCTGTCTTTTTTCTCGCTGGTGAAACAGATGGCCGCGTCAATCCCGCCCATTCGCGAAGAATGACCGCCCGACTGCAATCCGCCACCAGCTCTGACCATCCTATTCTCGCCCGCTTCAGCTCCGCATCCGGCCACGGCATGGGCACCGCGCTCTCCGAAAGAATTGCGCAACAAGCCGATGTTTTTGCCTTTCTTTTTGATCAGCTCGGGATGTCAGCCAAGTAGTCGCCCGCGAATATCATGTCGCTCCCCACCATGTCCCGAATCCTGTTGGCCGCTTTATTCGTAGGTCTGCTTTCCCTGGATTTCTCTACGGCGGAGACGGCTCCGATCCCGATCATGGATTGTCATGTGCATCTCTGGGACATCAGCCGACCCGACGGACAGGGCTGGATCAAAAAAGACGACAAGGTGCTTAATCGAAATTTTCTTCCTAAAGATTATGAGTCAATTGCGCAGGCCAATGGAGTGGTTGTCCGGGCGGTATCAGAAAATATTGGCCGATGCATTTTTTCAAGATCTGCAATACACCGCCGAGAAGGGCAGGGTGGTCGAGTTTCTTGTGGGTGAATATACATTTGAAGACATCGGTGAGATCGCCCGGCGCGTGCCGGGTCTTCGCATCATTCTGGATCATTTAGGCACGGTAACTTTGGATGGCGCACCTCTTGATCCTGAGTGGATCAAGAAATTGCGGGCCGTGGCTCAAAATAAAAACGTCTTCTGCAAGGTCTCGGCGCTTTATGGACGTGTGAAGCAACAGCCCGCCCCGATGGACATCAGCTTTTACGCGCCTGTGATTGATCTCGTCTTCGACTGTTTCGGGGAAGACCGGTTGATTTATGGCAGCGACTGGCCGGTGTCGGAAGCGACAGGGGATTACGCATCCGTGGTCAAGCTTACCAAAACCTATTTCGACCGCAAGGGGCGCGCAGTTTCAGAAAAATTATTTCATAAGAACGCGTCTGCATTTTATCGCGTTTCTGATTTAGACTCGGGAAATTGAAAGTGCGATCTCCCCGCAACTACCAGCTTTAATGCATCAGCCATAAAATATACCATGAACATCTCCACTCCATTTCTCCATCGCTGCCTTGCAATGTGTATTTTTGCCGTGCTCGCCTGTGCCGTGCCGCTGCGCGCGGCCGAGCGCAAGCCGAACTTCCTATTCATCTATACCGACGATCAGCGTTGGGATGCGATGGGCGTTGTCCAGCGTGAGCAGGGTGAGAAGGCGCGCTTCCCCTGGTTCAAATCGCCCAACATGGATCGCCTGGCTGCCGGCGGGGTTCGTTTCCGCAACGCCTTTGTCACCCTCTCGCTCTGCGCCCCGAGCCGGGCCGCGTATCTCACCGGACGATACAATCATCAGAATGGCATTATTAACAACAACACTCCATTTCCCGCAGACTCGGTCACGCACGCAACGCTTCTCCGCTCAGCAGGCTACAAGACTGCCTACATCGGCAAGTGGCACATGGGTGAGCAGCGCGGCCAGCGCCCGGGTTTCGACTATTCCGCCAGTTTTATCGGCCACGGACGCTATCAAGACTGCTCGTTCGAAATTAATGGAATCCCTGCGGAGACGAAGGGCTGGGTTGATGACGTCAGCACCGACTTCGCCATCGACTGGATGAAAAAGAACCGCGACCAGGCGTTCTCGATGGTCATTGGATTTAAAAGTCCGCACAGTCCGCGCGGCGGCAAAAATCTCCCTGAGCGCCTGCGCAACCTTTACGCAGATGAAACGAGCCGCACGGTGCCGAATTCCATGGTTCGGGCCATCTATCACGGACCTACCCCCGAAGGTGGCGGTGAACTTGGTGGTTTGTTCGCCAACTCCGTGCACCTGGATTACCTCCGCCATGTCGACGGCGTAGATGAGAACCTCGGAAGGTTGCTAGATACCCTTGATGAACTTGGACTCGCTGAAGACACAGTCATCGTTTACTCCAGCGACAACGGTTATTTTCTCGGAGAACATGGCTTGGGCGACAAACGCGCGATTTATGAAGAGTCCCTGCGCGTTCCGATGCTGGCGCGTTACCCGCGCCTGTTTGGCAAAGGCCGGGTCATCGACGAAATGGTGCTCAACATTGATCTGGCCCCGACTATGCTCGACCTCGCGGGCGTGCCCGTGCCGAAGGAGATGCAGGGCATGAGTTGGAAAGCGCTTGCTGCCGGTCACAAGCCGGCGGATTGGCGCAAGTCCTTTCTTGCGGAGTATTTTCGCGAGCAAGGGGACACGCCCACTCTCGTGGGCGTTCGCACGCTCAACTCAAAACTGGTGACCTATCCCGGTCATGCCGAATGGACCGAGGTCTTCAATCTTGATGCCGACCCCTATGAGGTAAAAAATCTTGCTGCTGATCCTGCGGCCGCGGCAAAGCTCAGCGCTGAATTGGATGCTCAGATGAAAGCCATGAACTACTCCGTGCCCGCGAACGCAGACAAACCCCGTGCAGCTGTCGAGCCCTCGCTCGTCCCCATCACGGATGTTCCAGGTCTGCCGCGTGTGCTGCTCATCGGCGATAGCATTTCCATGGGCTACACCTTGCCCGTGCGCGAACTGCTGAAAGGCAAAGCTAATCTCCATCGCATCCCGGCCAATGGCGGCTCGACCAAAGATGGCCTCGCCAGCATCGAAAGCTGGCTGGGAAAAGAGAAATGGGATGTGATTCATTTCAACTGGGGCTTGCACGATTTGAAGCATTGGAAAGACGGCAAGCTCGATCCCGCCGGCCCGCAGGTTTGCACTCTTGAAGAATACGAAGCCAACCTGCGTGCGCTCGTCAAAAGAATGCAGGCCACCGGCGCGAAACTCATCTGGGCGACGACCACCCCCGTGCCCGAGGGCAGCGACGGCCGCACGGCTGGTGACGAAATAAAATACAACGAGGTCGCTGGCCGCGTCATGAAGGACTTCGGAATTCCGACCGACGATCTTCATAAATTATGCCTGCCAAAGCTCGCCGAGTGGCAGCTTCCGAAAAACGTGCACTACAAACCAGAAGGCAGCGCTGGACTCGCCGCTCAGGTCACTGTTGAAATCGAAAAAGCGCTGAAAAAATGATCTCACGCCTGAAAGACTCAATCATTTGAACCGTAACCACATACTCCATGAGAACAATTAGTAGAATTAGGCCAAACAATTTTGCGGGTATCATCTGTCTGCTGACCGTAATCGCCTTGGGTATTCCCGCCGTCTTGGCGGCAGCGAAGAAGAGTGATTCGAAGGTTTCGCTCACCGCCACTGGCACCTCGTTGGAGAGAAAATATGCCGACATGCTCAAGACTGCGCAGGCGGATCTCAGCAAGGCCCTGCCAAAAATCGATCCAGCCAAGCAAGCCGCTTTTATGAAGGCGCGAGAATCGGCCAAGGCGGCGGAGGCAGGGGCGGATTCAGCTCAGCAAGCTTTGGGCAAGATTGCAGCGGCGCAAGCCTTGGTGGAACACGCGAAGGGCAAGTGGATCGGCGGTGCCGAGAAGGGCATTAAACAGGCGGAGGCAGCGTTGAAGAAAGCGACCACCGATGCTGAACGGAATGCGGCGAAGAAAGAGCTGGCAAACTGGCAGGCGAACAAAGAAGACGGACTCAAGGAGCTCAAGGTGCGTCAGGCAGCGTTGGACAAGGCAAAAATGGACGAGTCGAAGCTGTCCAAGGCCAAAGAGTCGAGCAAGGCGGTCGAAGCTCAGGCGCAAGCGAATGAATCGGCTTTGGCCAAGGGAATCCTGGCCGCTGCGGGGGGCATCTTGTTGAGCGATAAACTGGATGCAGTCCTGGTTAAAGGCGCTGTGCTGGCTGAGGCAACGCCGCGCGGATTGGCCGAGTTCGCCCAGCAGGGCAAGGAGCAGGAAGGCCTGGTGGATAAGCTTCTGGCCAATAATGAAATGATGAAGCAGATGCTCGAAGCCGGTGGTGCGAAGTTCGGCAAATACGGACAGGCGATCAAAATTTATGCCGACATCCGAAAAGCCAGCCCGAAGTCAGGTGAAGGCGTCCTGCAGCGCCTGGCTCTCGCCGTCGCTCTTGAACACGCGCAGCCGGTTAAGCAGAGCAACGCCAATGACCAAGCCAGTGCGCCGGACACGGTGGATCCGGTGAAACGTTATCTGCATTATGAGAAGGCCTACCTCGATGGCGAGCTGGATCCCGCATTTAAAAACATGAACATCTGGGAATATCGGATGGTTGTCGACTGCGATGCTCCGGATGACATTCTGGCTTGGGGTCGTGAGATGTTGCGAAATTATCGTCCCGATCATATTTACAATTCGAACTATGGCTGGCGCTACTCCGCAACCGTCAAGACTGAAGTCCCGTATGGTTCACAGAACGTAAAAGATGATCTGCCTTCGCTGCAACAATATCAGAATATCATCAAGGATGGGGGCGTTTGTGGTCGGCGCGCTTTCTTTGGACGGTTTATCCTGCAATGTTTTGGCATTCCTGTTTGGGGCGTGACCCAGCACGCGCATGCTGCATTGAGTCATTGGACACCGCATGGCTGGGTGGTGAATCTCGGCGCGGGGTTCGAACATAGTTGGTGGGATAAGGATGAAGTTCCGCGCAGCGGTGCGGATTTCCTGCTGGAGTCCCAGGCCCGGGAGCACGGC